>JAICXX010000302.1 GCA_025934485.1 Chitinophagaceae bacterium | reverse complement strand
TTTAAACATTGACGGTTTGCATAGCGATATCGGGTGATGATAACGGTAGCCTCGTTATCAGTCTTTTGTAATCGCTATGCAGTCGATCTCAATATCGAAATGTCCGGGCCATGCAGGAACATTGATGAAAATGCGGGCGGGTGGATTGATTGGAAAAAACGTCGAGTAGACTGCGTTTACCTTCGGAAAGTAGTCGACGGAGGTGCAGTAGACGTTGCACTTAAGGACGTGATCGAGATCGGAACCGGCCGTTTCGAGGCAAAGTTGCAGTTGTTGCAGGACGAGCTCGGTCTGGTGCTCTATTGAGACATTGGCTACCTCGCCTGTTGCCGGATCAAAAGGGGGGAGACCGGATACATAGACGGTGTCGCCAACGCGCGTAACGACGGAGGTGGGCGCTTTCCAGCGCTCCAGATACGTCGAAAGGGGTTCGACCCGGATAATTTCCCGTTTCATATTTTTCTGCGGAGATCGGCTTTAAGGTGATTTTGGAATTCGGGGGATTGGTGGGTCGCCATGTTCATCTCGTAGTGGATATTGTCGCCAGCAACGGTAAATATCCGTTGTGAGCGCATGGCCTTGGGATCGACCTCGATGGCGGTGCTGTCGAAGGTGAAACGATTGTCTTCGTTGGCGGTCAGGTGGTACTGCTCGACGCGGCCGCCGACCTGAACACTATGGAGCAAAATCTGATCGCCGTGTAAAAGAATGAAGCCGCTGTCCCAGAAAACGGTGTGGTCGTTTTTTTAGATATCGTTTTTATACCAGGTTGGGCGAGGGGTATCATGCGGCTGATAAGGATATTAAGGACATTTCGGTCGGGTGTCGAGCTCGTGGCTAAGGATTTGCCATTGCCCGATCCCATGGATAACTGATTACCCGACCCTTCACCGACAACCATTTTCTTCCCTCGCTTCCACTATCTTTACATCTCCGGAAAAAAACCGTCCTTCCCTGTCCATAACGGCGCGTTCCAAACGACTATGGACTAAACACACATTGTTATGAACGAATTCCTGTTACTGTTCCGCCGGGATTTTACCTCCGCGGACGCCCAACCCTCCGCCCAGGAGCTGCAAGACCTAATGAAAAAATGGCAACACTGGCTTGGCGGCATTGCCGCCCAAAATAAACTCGTCGAGAACGGCAACCGCCTGGCCAGTGAAGGCAAAGTAGTCCATGCCGGCGATCGCGTCACCGACGGCCCCTACGCCGAAATCAAAGAGGTCCTCGGCGGATACTCGATCATACGCGCCGAAACCCTCGACGAAGCCACCGAACTCGCCAAGGGCTGCCCCGTCACCCTGATCGACGGCACGGTAGAAGTGCGCCAACTCGTTCCCCCCAACCTTTAAATTCCTGCCTCTGCCCACCGGGCGGAGGCTACTTTCCATGGCCGAACAGGAACTGTTACCCCAGTTGTTCAAGACCGAGTACCGGAAGATCGTATCCGTGCTCTGCCGCCGCTTTGGCCTCGAGCACGTCGAAACCGCCGAAGATATCGCCAGCGACACCTTCCTTACCGCCGCCGAAACCTGGGGCCTCAAGGGCATTCCCGAAAGGCCGGAGGCCTGGCTTTACAAAGTCGCCTCCAACAAAGCCGTCGATTTCCTCCGGAAAAAAGCGGCACAGGACCGCCGCAACTCCGATCTCAAAACCCCCACCGAATATTCCTGCATCGATCTCTCCCTGCAAAACATCCGCGACAGCCAGCTCGAGATGATGTTTGCCATCTGCCAGCCTCTCCTCACTCTTTCCGCCCAGGTAGCCCTTGCCCTCCGCATCCTATGCGGTTTCGGGATCGACGAGATCGCGGGGGCCTTCCTGACCAACCGTGAAACCATCGCCAAACGTCTCCAGCGCGCCAAAGAAAAACTCCGCGACAACAACGTCCGATTAGAATTTCCATCCAACCCCGCCATCCGGCTCCAGCCTGTGCTGTCGACCCTCTATTTGCTTTTCAACGAAGGCTATTACTCCCGCAACCAGGACATCGCTATCCGCCGCGACCTTTGTCTCGAAGCCATGCGGCTGGCCCTCCTGCTGACCGAATACCCCGAGACCAACCTGCCGGACACCAACGCCCTCCTCGCCCTCATGTGCTTCCACGCCTCCCGCCTCGACGCCCGCATCGGCACTCGAGGCGAGATCATCCGTTACGACGAACAAAATCCCTCCCAGTGGAACGTGGGACTCACCGATAAAGGCCATCACTATTTAAACCGCGCCGCCAAAGGAGCCGAGGCCGGCCCATACCACCTCCAGGCCGCCATCGCCTACTGGCACACCCGCCAAGAAGACACCACCGAAAAATGGGAGGCCATCCTGGACCTCTACAATCGCTTGCTTATCCGGCAATATTCCCCCGTTGCAGCCCTCAACCGCGCCTATGCGACCTACAAAGTGCAAGGCAAAACAGCCGGCATCCTCGAAGCCGAAAAGCTGAAACTCACCCACTATGGCCCTTACCATCACCTGCTCGGCTACCTCTACATAGGCGAAGACAGCGCCAAAGCCATCACTCACCTCCAGCAAGCCCTCCGCCAATCGAAAACCCAGGCCGACCGCGACAATATCCGGCGCGACCTGGCGCATCCCGACCTTCAAACGGCCCCCACCCACCATCCTGGATAATACCTAACTTTACCCACATGGAAAATAACTCCGACCAGCGGCTGGCCTTGTTGATCGACGCCGACAACGTTCCCCCGCGGCAAGGAAAAACATGCCTCCTACCAACATTGCCCCCAAAGCAATGTCCAAAGTAACCCCCGAAATTATCAAACTCATAAAAGACAGCATCAACGACCTCGCCTCCGATGACGGCTGGGCCTTCCTTAGCAACCTCGGTTTGCTCATCATAAAAAAAATGCCCGATTTCGATCCCAGGAATTACGGCTATAAGAAATTGACACCCCTGATCAAAAGCATGCCCGACCTGGAGATCCGGGAAAGAAAAGGCAAGGACTCCGACGCCCTCTCCATAGTCGTGCGCCTAAAAGACCAGGTCGAATCCGGATCCTAAACCATCCGGGCATGATGCTATCTTCAAGGTCATCATACCGTCGGGCTTAAAAACCAGTATCTTTATAGAAGCCTGCAAGTGCATTTCCCGATCCTGGCGGAGGGACCGACGTTGTCTGAGATCGCCCCAGGCGCCATAGATGAGCTAATTAATCGACCTCTCTATATGGAAAACACCTTTAGGTACCTGGTCGTCGAAGATGACGAGTTAGACCGCATCAGCCTGGATGCGGAGGCGGGAAAGTTCCCCTTTCTTAAAAAGATAGGGGCTTGTGACCATGCTCTACACGCCATGGAGCTGATCTCGAGGCATCAGCCGGATCTCTTATTCGTCGATATCGAAATGCCGGGAATGAGCGGCATCGATTTGCTCCGGCTTTTAAAAGGACAGCCCTTTCTCGTGGTCTTTATTACCTCTCATCCCGAATTTGCCGTGGAAGGTTTCGAGCTGAATGCTTTCGACTACCTGGTAAAGCCGCTGACGGCAGAACGGTTTGAACGCTGTGCCTTACGGCTACGCGATTTCGGGGAGCTGCGTCACAAGGCGTATGCCTATGAGAAGGAGCAGGAGAGCGGGGTCATTGTCATCAAACAAGGTCATGATAAATGCAAGGTTAAGTTGACGGATATCCAGTATCTCGAAGCGATGAAGGATTATACCCGGCTGGTAACGATAGACAAACAATACCTGGTGCTGACGACCCTGAGCGATCTTCTCGGGAAATTGCCGCAGGAGAAGTTTGTCCGTATTCACCGAAGTTATGCGGTCCACACCGAAAAGATCACAGGGGTCAGGAAGAATAAGGTGGAGCTGGCGGCGGCTGAGCTGCCTGTGGGAAAATTGTACCGGCATGTTATAAAGGGAATGCTGACGCTGCTGCTTTTGTTCCTGGCGATGTGGGGGATGGGCCAGGGGTATAAGGAGAAAATGGATGACCTGGCGGCGAAGTGCGATTCGTTGCGGCCCAGCGCCAGTACCGATCATGCGAAACTACGCACGGCGGGTCTGGAAGGTATCCGGATAGCGCATGCCGATGATTACGTTCACCAATCACAATTCGCCTTTTTCGCGGCGGTCGGCTACTACTACGAGACCCGGTTCGACAGCGCGCAGTATTATTTTTATAAAAGCCTGGAAAATGGGAAGAAAGGGCATTTGACGAGACAGATTGAACTGGCTTGTATTACACTGATCCCGGTAAATTTCCAACTACAGCAGGTGGACAAAATGGACAGCTGCAAGAATATCCTCCAATCGATCATGGACACGACGCATGATCGCCAGATCCTGGAAGACGGTTATTATTCATTGGGCCAGTATTTTCAGAACAAATCCTATTACAGTTCGTCGCAGGACTATTTTATCCGGAGTATCGAGCTCCGGGAGAAGGACGAAGATATTGCGACCAATACTAAGAAAGAGTTTGACTTTGCGATCCAGTGCGATATGTTGTCTAAACTCTATCTTATAACCCAGATGACGGACAAGAGTCTGGGTGCGCTGCGAAAGGGTCAGCGATTCGCCTCGGTCGCACCATTGGTTGGGAACCGGCTAGCCAGCTCGTTTGTGGAGGCCTTTACAGAGTCGGGGCAGATCGATTCGGCGCTGTACTATGACCGGCAACTGGAGGCCAATGCAGTAAACCCGATCCCCTACTCTTCCGAGCTCGTGTCTTCCGATCTGGATATCGCGGGCTTTTATCTTGATCACGGGGATGCGGATGCGGCGATGCGTTATATTGTAAAGGCCGATACGGTAGCGGCGAAGATCGGCAGCCCGATCCTGAATTTCCAGACGCAGTTCACCCGCGCCCGTTATCTCATCGCGAAGAAGCAATATCCGCCGGCGATCGCGCAATTGGAATTGTCGATCCCGGTTGCGCAACAGGTTGCGAAAGACCAATATGCAGGTGATCTGAAATATATGGCGGAAGCACAGGAGGGGAAGGGGGACCTGGCTGCCGCATTGCACTACTATAAACAATATGTGGAGGTGACCGACTCCCTCAATAAAGACAAGCTCTCGCAGACGTTCGCCGATCTCGAGACACATTATCAGACCCATGAGAAGGAACTGCAGATCGAGTCGCTGAACAAGGAAAACCAGGTACATGTGCTGGAATTGAAAAATGCCCGGCAGACGAGGCTGATGCTGGTGTTGGGTCTGGGTGGTCTCGGGGTCATCT
>JAICXX010000348.1 GCA_025934485.1 Chitinophagaceae bacterium | reverse complement strand
TTCATCGCCCCGCTGGGCGTGTCAGCGATGGCCAGTCCCGCCTCTCGTCACTGGCTGAATAAGATCTGGTCCCTAACAGCCCAAGCTCCCCTCCTCCCCGCAGGCCGCGTCCGCAACCAGGACTATGGGTATTACGAAAACACCATCAAGCTGTTGTGCATGATCATCATGTCCGGGAATTACTGGCAGCCAACCCGGCCCTGAGCCGCGCCGCAAGAGCACGCGCCGCAAGCCCTCATCCCTCCAACACACTCAACACAACCTCCTTATAACTCCTGCCGATCGGCAGCTGTTTCCCACCCAGCTCCACCTCCGTCGCACTAAAGGCCTCGATCTTGTCCTTGGCGACGATAAAAGACCGATGGATACGCAGAAAATTATTTTCGCGCAACAGCCCATCCACCTGGCTCAATTTGAACTTAGTGAGCACACTCTTGCTTTTTGTATTCACGCGGATATACTCTTTCATACTTTCGATATAGAGGATCTCATCGAGAAATACCTTCACTTTTTTCTTCCCCACGATGAACAAAAGATAAACCCGTTCAGCGACCGGGGCAGCAGGCCGGGAAGCCACCACGACCTCGCGCGGCTGCTCCATTTTATTAACTGCCTTTAAAAATCGAGAAAACCCGATGGGCTTCAGCAAGTAATCGATCACGTTAAATTCATACCCCTGTATCGCATACTCCTGGTAAGCCGAAGTGATGATGACCTTCGGCGGTTTCTTCAGCACTTTTAGTAGATCGAACCCCTTCATCTTTGGCAAATGGATATCCAGAAAGATCAGATCGATATCGAATTCCTGCAGGCGCTCCATGGCAAAAAAAGCATCGCTGCAAGCACACACCAGCTTTAGGAACGGCACCTGCCTGATATGATCCTGCAACACCTCGGTAGCCAGGGGCTCATCCTCTATGATCATACAGTTATAGATTTGCATAGCGCCGCAGGTTTATTTTCACGAATACCTTGTAGACATTTGCCTCGCATTTTATCGAGACCTCATGCTCCCGATACAATAGTTCCAATTGCCGGCGGACATTGGTGAGCCCGATCTTTTCATCATTAAGCTTCCCATTTTCCTCTTTCGAGTTTTCGACACTAAATTCCAGGATACCCTTCTGCAGACCCATTTCGAGATTAATAAACGATTCGAACCTGCTTTCGCTCGCTCCGTGTTTAAAGGCGTTTTCCACAAAGGGTATCAATAGAAGCGGGGCGATAGGCTCATTCTCATCATCGATCTCTCTTATGAAGCTGAGCGTAAGCCGATCGTTATACCGTAGGTTTTCGAGCGCTATATAGTCGTCGAGGATCTTGAGCTCGTCGCTGATCCTGATCCGTGAGCTTTTTGTCTCGTACAGCATAAACCTGAGGAGCTTCGACAACCGCAACACCACATCCGCGGTCTCGTCGGATTTTTTCCTCGCCAACGCATAGATATTATTCAGGGTATTGAAAAGGAAATGGGGGTTGGTCTGGTTCCGGAGGAACTTCAGCTCGGTCTCCAATTTATCCCTAACCAACTCCTGTTCCCTTTCTTTAGCGGCGAGCTGCAAGCGAATAAGCTTGATCATGATGGCCACGCCCGCCGCAAAGCCGATATCCATCCCCATTTGTAAAAAGAAGCGGCCGCTGAAATAGGCGGCGAACCGCGTAAATCCCTGGCCATAGATCACCGGGCTTATGAAATAGACGCCCACGGCCCTATAGAAAAACACAGCCGCGATAAAAGCCAGCACCAGCTGGACGATGTATTTCTTTCGGCCGCCCTTCTCAGCGAGCAGCTTCGGCAGGTTATAATAGAGCACATAGTAGACAAAGAGCAATCGGGGAACCATCGATGCCAGGCTATTGAGAATGGCCAGTGCCAGCTGATGGCGGTCCGAAAGCGCAGAAGGCAAGGCTTTATCCCACAAGTAGACCAGCGCTACGTCCTCTACCATATAGGCGAGCCAGAACGCAACATGCAGGAGCACTCTTTTCCAATTGACTGTTCTCATCAGTCTAACAAATTAAGCCATTTCCGGAACTAAAAATGCGGGATTTTCCTCCCGGCGATACCCCGAATGCGGTGTTCATACGTTCTATCCTGCCGTCTATACGGCCGAGTCGTCTATTCGTTGATTTACCACCAATTGCGCGGGTGATTTTGGTAACTTAAGGGACCAAAACAAAGATCATGAAATTCAAAATTCTGCTGATTGGAGCCATCCTGGCCTGGCAGGCGGGATACACCCAAACCGGCCCGAGCCCGGGCCCGGCAACCTCCCAAAAAGACATAAATGTAAAAACGATCAAGGCCTGGTATAGCGCTTTTGAGAAAAAGGATTGGAATTCGATGCAGCAGATCCTCGCCGACGGCTTTACCTTCTCCAGCCCGCTCGACGACCATATCGATATAAAGGCCTTCAAGGAAAGGTGCTGGCCAAACGCTTATAAGATCAAGCGGGTCGATGTCGACAAGTTCATCATCAATGGCGATTTGGCCGTTGTAATTTCCAACGGTTGGACGACCGAAGGCAAGCTATTTCGCAACTCCGACTATTTCAAGCTAAAGAATGGCAAGATCAGCGCCTTTGAATGCTTTTTCGGACCCGGTGTAAACTATCCCAATTCGGGTAAATGAACCACTATAATAACTTTCCCATGGACATAGGTTTGACATGGCAGCTGAAACGGCTCACCGAGGAAAAAACGGGCTGGGGAAACAGCGATCAGTGGGACAACCAGGATTTTCTGGAACTCAGCAGAATGATATTCGAGCACACAGGAATTGCATTGAGTCACGTTACACTAAAGCGAATATGGGGCAGGGTCCGTTATGAAAGCCTGCCCCATACTAAAACCCTGAATACGATCGTACAATTCCTCGGCTATAGTTGCTGGCGCGAATTCCGCGTACAAAATGGCGGCGGCCACAGCCGGTCCGAGCAATGGCTTGCCCCTAAGCTGCCTATTGCTGCCTTACACGCGCGCCCTTGACCTGCGACGTATGGGCGCTGAAATAGCCCAAAGCGCCACCCGTGAGATTCGTCACCGGGTTGCCCGGGTTTGCCTGCTCCGATTCCGAGGCACTCTGATCTACCCCCACCCAATAGTTGTACATGGGCTCGTCGAGACACTGCATCTCGACCCGTACCGTATCACCCACGTGCAGCGTGCTGTCGTTACTCGCACGTTCGAGACTGAAGTTATTGGTGAGACCGGCGGAGAACTGATCCGTCCAGTAATAGAAACTCCGATCCAAATACCCATCGATGGTCTGATCGAAGTAATAATAATCACCCCCCTGTCCCCGCGGGTTCACGAATTTTGGCACCGCCACCAGCACCGCCTTGCCGCCATTAAGCACCGACTCGATCACGACGCTATCCAGATCCACCCGGGCAGGCATCGAAGACACACCCGCAAAGGTATCCTTGCCGATCACGACTTGCAGGGTATAGGTCTGCCCCGTGACTCCCTGCAGCGACACCGTAGAATAGGTACCGTCGCCGTTGTCCGTCAACCGATCCTTATGACCCGCGCCATCCGCGATGGTGACCATGGCGCCGGGTACGCCGGGGTATTGGTTACCCGTATAAAAGCTCACCGTCTTTGAGACCCGAACGGTGTAAGGACCGGGTTGGTCAGTGACATTCCCTTCGATGACATACACCGCCGGGGAGTTGTGGACCTTCAGATCGATGACCTTTGTACAGGCGCCGACCCCGACGCAACAAAAAAGCGCAATAAATTTTCGCA
>JAICXX010000007.1 GCA_025934485.1 Chitinophagaceae bacterium | reverse complement strand
GTCATAGCGCCGGGGCCGCCGCCTGTCCAGGTAAAGGGCGGTTCGCCTGTAGTGGCCATGTCGTAGTCATCGACGAGGTTTTGCGACGGCCCATTGCTGGCCCACCAGCCGCCGTAGGCACCGTAACGCCGGCCGAGATTGTTCATCGGATAGTCCGTGCCGTTTGCCGATGTGAACTGCCGGGCAAAGATGTACTCTCCTTCCGCACTTCCGCTCGGCTGGTTGAACAGGGTGCGGTAGTCGGGGTAGAGCGTGTAGCTGCTGTTTAACAGGGAGTCGGCGGCATCCGATGCGGCTTGCCATTTCGACATATCGTTGGTGGTATTGTAGAGTGGCGAGGCGGCATAGAGTGTTACCCTGGACCAAAGGGCGAGGCAGGCGTCGCGGGTTGCCCGGCCGAAGTGGGGGTCGCTGGAAAGGTAGCTTTGGGCCAGGTTAGGTTTGGCTGAATCGAGGTCTGCTTTAATGGCCGCCACGCATTCATCGAACGTGTTGCGTACAAAATTGGTGCTATCGCCCAGCTGATAGACGGTGTTGACGATGGGTACGCCGCCATAGCGTTCGATGAGGTTGAAATAGATGAAGGCTCTTAAAAAGTGAACTTCACCTACCAGTTGCTGTTTGGTGTTGAACTGGATCGATTTAGGGTCCGCCATTTTTTGGAGGAACAAGTTGGTTTCGCGAAGATATTGATAACCCATGGTCCAATAGTACATATAGCCGCCCCAATAGTCGCCGCTGTTTACCTGGGTGATGTTATCGGGGTTGTAGGTATTCTGTGCAAAAAGGTTGGCTCCGCAGCAGGGGGCGGTGTTGATCGCCTCGTCGCTGTACTTGGAGTACATATGGATATAGAATCCATGCGGGATCGCGTTGTAAAGGTTATTCTCATATGCGGCGACGAGGTTCTGGTCCGTCCAGACGACGTTTTCCGCTATCCTGTCCTGTGGTGGGATGTCCAGGACGTTTCTTCTGCAAGATAGCAGGAAACAAAAGGGAAGAACGATTGCAAATATTTTCGATTTCATTTTCTAATTTTTAAAACTTGAGTGTTGCACCGAAATTGATGATCCGTTGCGGCGGATACGCCGTGGAATTGCCTTGAATCTCCGGGTCCGCGTATTTGATCGATTTGGCCCAGGTGAGCAGGTTGAAACCGCTGACATAGAAGCGGACATCGGTAAAGGTCTTCGTCCGGTTCATGAGCGACGCCGGCAGACTGTACCCGATCTCGGCCGTTTTAAGCCTGATGAACGTCGCATCTTTCAAATACAATGTCGTCGCGCCCGGCGTCCATTCGCTGGCCCTGGGAAGGGTACCGTTGGGATTGCTGGGCGACCAGCGGTTGGCCGCACGCGCTACCATAGCATTCGAGAAATCCGAGCTGCCCAGGTTGGCAAAGACGGCATCATAGGCGTTAGTCGAATTTTGGTTGTATGCCTTTGTTTGACCATAGAAGAAGACCGTGAGATCGAAGGCCTTGTATTTGAAATTCGTCGTCAGGCCAAACACCTCCTCGGGCGTCGCGCTGAGATCGAAACGATACTGGTCGTTGGCCGTGATCTGCTTGCCGCCGCTCAGATTTTTGATCTTTTGGTCGCCCACCTGGGTGCCGCTTCCGGCTTCGTTGGCGTTTCTTGCCAGGTCGGCAGAATCGCGGAAGATGCCTATCGATTTATAATAAAGTGCGGACCCCAGCGGGTGTCCCGTTGCGTTCTGCCAGGGTTCCGCTTGCGGCACTTCATCCATATAGATGATCTTGCTTTTTGCGTAGGTGAAATTGGCCGAGATGGAATAGGAGAAGTCCCTGAAGGTCTGGCGGTGGGTCAATACGAGTTCGAAACCATGGTTGTTGACGCGGCCGATGTTCTCGCTGGGGAGGCTTGGGAAACCGTAGACGTTGCTTACGGAGAGATTAGGTTGTACGAGTATCTTCGATCGTTTTTCGAAGAACTCGGTAAAGTCGATCCCCAGCAGTCCTTTCCATAAGGTGGCGACCACGCCGAGATCCGTTTTCTTGCTCACTTCCCAAGTGATATTGGGATTGGGCACCGTGTTGGGATAAATGCCGGGTACATCGTTCATGCCGAACACATAGTTATTGCCAAAGGAGTAGGATTGCAGGTATTGGTAGGGGTTTACCCGGTCGTTCCCCAGTTCGCCGTAGGAGGCCCGGAGTTTGAGATAGCTGACGACGGGAAGCGCGTTCTCCATGAACTTTTCTTCGGACAGGACCCAGCCTGCGGAGACGCCGGGAAAAAAGCCATAGCGTTTGTTCTGCGGGAAGATCTGCGAGCCGTTATAGCGGAACAGGAATTCGACGAGGTATTTGGAGGCGAAATCGTAGTTGAGGCGGCCGAAGTAGTTGTTATAGGCGCCGGTGGAATCGCTGCCGCCGGTTCCCTGGTCTGCTGCGGCAGTGCTGCCCACGTTGATCTGTGGCACGGCGGTGCTTACGAAATTCTTGCGGTAGGCGTAGGCATAGGAATGTGTCCCATACTGCTGTTCGGCGCCGATCATCGCGGCCACATGGTGGTTGCCACCGAATATCCTGTCATAACTAAGTCGGATATTCGACAACTGGGTCGTCCATTTGCTATAGGTGTCCTGTAAATAGGGAACCGAATTCTGCAGTAGCTTGTTATAGCCACCCGTCGACACGTCGTACTGATAAAAATAGGCGGGGATATTCCATTCCTTGTTCTCCTGGTTCGTAAAGTCATAGTTGTAGGAGACGTCTGCCCGCAAGCCTTTTAGAAACGGCGCTTTGTAGGCGGCCGTAAACGTGGAATACACCGCGGAAGTGTTGATGTTATTGAATCCCTGCTGGTCCAGCAACAGGGGGTTCTGGTTCAGCCTACCGGGTGCGATATCCCCGTTCGGATAGACAGCCGGGATGGTGGGATTTGCCTGCAGTATGTTGACGAAATTGACCGAGCTGCCGGCCCCAACCTGGCCGGTGATAGATGAATAGTTCGCGTCGCTCATGATGGTGGAGATATTGGCTCCGACGGTGAGGTTTTTGACGAGGTCAGCGTCGAGGCGTAAGCGGGCGTTGTACTGTTTGTAGAGGTCGGGGATATGCCGGAAATCGCCGTCCTGGGTCGTGGTGCCGAAGCTCAGCAGGTAGCGTACGGTTTCCGATCCGCCGCTGGCCTGCAGGCCGACCCTTTGGACATGGGAGGATTTGATGACAGCTTTTACCCAATTCGTATTCGGATAATTGATGGGATCGGAGCCGTTGCGGAATTTCTGTATGGCCGAGTCCGAATAGAAGGGGGTGTAATTGGCGGGGCGGCCTTCCCGATAGTATACTCCTTCGTTGTAGACCTGGGCGAAGGTGGCGGCATCCAGCATCTTTGGGATCTGCGTGACGTTCTGGACGGCATAGTTGTAATTGAAATCAAAGACGGTTTTGCCTTTATGTCCTTGTTTGGTCGTTACGAGGATGACGCCGTTTGCGGCGCGGGCGCCATAGATCGCCGCAGAGGCGTCCTTGAGTACGGAGAAGCTTTCTATATCGTCGGGGTCGAGGCGGGTGAGGCCGGTGCGTTCGACGCCATCGATGATGATAAGGGGCGCCGAATTGCCCAATGTGGAGGCGCCGCGGATAAGGATGTTGGGGTCGTCCAGGCCTGGCTCGGCGGACGGCTGGTTGACGATCAAACCGGGGAGTTTACCTGCAAGCGACGCACCGACGTTGGGTGAGGGGCTAACAGCGATCTCCGAGCCGGCGACGGTCGAGACGGAGCCGGTGAGGGTGGCTTTCTTTTGGGTGCCATAGCCGACGACGATCACTTCGTTTTGTTGCGATGCAATCGGTTTCATTGTTACCGATAAAAAATCGCTTCCGTTTGATTTTACTTCTTCGGCGGCGTAGCCGACGTAGGTGATGATCAGGGTTGCGCCTCGGGGAGCTTCGATGGAGAATTTGCCGTCGGCATCGGTTTGTACGGCGGTGGATCGGCCTTTTACGGTGACTGTGGCGCCGGCGATGGCCGTGTCGCCTGCGGTTACGCGTCCTGTGATGGGCGGCCGTTGTTGGGCGAAGCCATGGATGGTCAGGAAAACGGCGATGGTCAGGCACAGTAGCCGTAGGAAAGAGAGATGGCGCGTGGAGCGGCGCGTAGGGGACCAGGAGGTTTCCCCTTTGAACAAGCATCGTTTCATTAGCAGCGTTTTAAGTGTGTGAATAATTTTTGTTCACGTTTGATCTCGTTTTCTTCAGGCCGATTGCGGGTCTGTTTTGGTTCTTTTTACCGGTCATTCAATCGATTGAATTAAACATTCCATAGGTAATAAATGCAAAATCAAGGAATAAATTCAATCGATTGAATTTTTTGACACAACCTGGCTCGGCGAATCGGATGAAGGTGGAATCGATGACCCAAATTAATATTCCCGGTCTTAGATTCCAGCTATTTTGCCGAAAACCGGTAATAATTGAGAAAGTGGGAATCGTGGTGAGACGATAGGAACCGTTATCGGGTAGTTTTTTGTTGTTGTTCGCGGGTGTGGGCTGCGTATTCGGAGGGTGAAGTTTTGTATTTGGCTTTGAAGGCGCGGGTGAAATAGTTTGGTGTCGAGAATCCGACCTCGTAGGCGATCTCTGAAATCGTGAGGTGGCTTTTTGTGAGGAGAATGGCAGCCTTTTCCAGGCGGAACGTACGGATGTATTCACCGGGGCTTTCGCCGGTGAGCTCGAGCATTTTGGCATAAAGCGAGCTGCGGCTCATGCCCATTTCCCTGCTGAGGTATTTCACCGAGAGTTCGGGGTCCTGCAGGTGAGCTTCGATGCATGCCGTGAGGTGTTGCATGAGCTTTTCGTTTGCCGATCCGGTCCGGGGTTCGATCCCGGGTTCGGTTGCCGGTTCTGTGGTGGAGATGGTGACCTGTTTGGCATAGGTCGTCTTCATGGTGCTACTCCATTCCAGCAGGCCTTTTATCCGGGCATTGAGCAGTTCGAAGTTGAAAGGTTTGGTGATATAATCATTGGCTCCCGTGCCGAGGCCTTCGAGTTGTTGTGTTTCCCGGGTTAGCGCGGTGAGCAGGATCACGGGAATATTTCTTGTGCGCTTGTCGGCCTTGAGCTTCCTGGTGAGGACGATGCCGTCCATGTAAGGCATGCTGACGTCGCTGACGATGAGCCGCGGATGGCGTGACAATGCCAGCTGCCACCCTTCGTTGCCGTTAGCGGCTTCCAGTACTTCGTATTCACCGCGCAGATTATCCTTGAGATAAAAGCGGAAGTCCTCGTTGTCTTCCACCAGCAGGATGACGGGCCGCGGTGAATTTGTTTGCGGTTGAGCCGTCTTACGGGGTCTCGGTTCCTCCGGGGCTGCCGGTGTGTACACTGCAGTCGGTGTATACGCTACTGCCGGTGTTTCCGCATCCTGCATGGTGGCGAGTTTCATCGGTTCGGTCGCTGGGCTTTCGACCGCGAGGGTGAGCGGGAGGTCCACGGTAAAAACGCTTCCTCCGCCTGGCCGGCTGTCTGCCGTGATGGCTCCGCCGTGGAGGAGGACGAATTCCCTGGTGATAGAAAGTCCTATGCCTGCGCCCTGGTTGAGGATTGCGCCGCCCGAGGGATGCTGAAAGAACCGTTCGAAGATCTTTTCGCGTCTATCCGCAGGGATGCCGATCCCAGAATCCATGACCATTATCCGAACCGGCTGCCGTCCGGCGCCGGCGTCTCTTTCGCCTGCGGCGAGGCTAAGGATAATGTTTCCGCCCTCTGGCGTAAACTTGAATGCGTTGGAGAGCAAATTGAAAAGGATGCGTTCCAGCTTGTCACGGTCAAAAAGCAAATATAGTGTCGTGCCGTTTGTTTCAAAGTCGAACCTGATGTGTTTGCGTTCCCCCAGATCGGTGAATGTTTGCCAGATCTCTCTGACAAAGCCGACGAGTTCGCCGGGCGAGGCCTGTAATTTCAGTTCCTGTTCCTCCATCTTGCGAAAATCGAGCAATTGATTGACGAGGTTGAGCAGTCTTCGGGCATTCCTGCGGACCATTTGGAGCTTATCGTGGGCAGGGCCGGTGCGTTGATCGGTGAGCAACTGTTCGACGGGTCCGGTGATCAGGGAGATCGGCGTCCGGAATTCGTGGCTGAGGTTGGTGAGGAATTTCAGCTTCAGGCGGTCCAGCTCCTGGGCCCGCCGGTTCTCGAGGCGTTCCTGCTGCAGGGCGAATTTCCGTTGCATCCGCTGCACTCCGCGGTGCCGGCTGTACCAAAGGATGGCGCCTGCGAGCAGCACATAAAGAATGTAGGCAACGGGGGTTCGCCATAAGGGCGGGCGGACGTGGATGCGAATGGAAGTATCGCTGGTACTCCAGACGCCATCGTTGTTGCTGGCCTTGACGCGGAATAGATAATCGCCGGGTTCCAGGTTCATGTAATAGGCGGTATTCTGACCACCGGCGTAGTTCCAATCTTTATCATAGCCTTCGAGCTTATAGGCATAGCGGTTTTGATCGGGAAGCGTGTAGTTAAGCGCGACGAAGGTGAGTGCAAAATTCTGTTTGTAATCCAGCCGGACCTCGCTTGCAACGCCTATGGGTTCCCGGATGGGAGATGCGGGCCCCGGCGCTATGAGCTTATTGGCAACACGGAGACCGGTGAGAGCAATGGCAGGTACGTTCCTGTTGATGGTCAATGCGGCCGGATAAAAATAATTGAATCCCTGCTGGCCGCCGAAGAATAGCTCGCCGTCGCGGGTCTTCAACGCCGACGCATGTACGAAATTATTGTTTTGCAGGCCGTTATATGGGGTAAAATTACGGAAGGCATTCGTCCGTGTGTCAAAGCTGCTAACCCCGCTATTCGTGCTCACCCATATCCTTCCGGCGTCGTCTTCGACGACCGAATAGACGTTGGTATTCTGGAGGCCGTCCTTCTCGGTATAGGAGAGAAAGGCATCGCGGGTCTTATCATATAAGCAAAGCCCGCCTCCGTAGGTGCCGAGCCACATGCGGCCTCTGCTGTCCAGCAGGAAGGCCTGCACTTTGTTGCTGGGAAGAGCGCTGTTCTCCTGGTTATAGACCTTGAACCGGCGTTTACCCGGATCGTATACGGCCACACCGCCGCCATGGGAAGCGATCCAGATATTTCCATCGGCGTCCTGGGCTATCGCCCGGATGAAACCGTTGACGGGCAGGGCGATATCGGTGGGAAGCGTCGGATGTGGCAAAAGCCGGAACAGCGGCCTGCCGTCCTTGAATACGCTCACCCCCGACCCGTTAGTTCCTGTCCAGATGCGTCCCTGCGCATCTTCCCAGACACAGAAGATGCAATTAGCATTGAAATCGTCTGCATTTGGGCTTGTAGGCAGCTGTTGTGTCCGACCGGATGCGGGATCGAGCAGGATGAGTCCTTTGCCATAGGTGCCAATGTACAATTTATTTTCACGGGTGTGCTGCAGGGTGAGTATGGACAGAGGGAGTGTGGGTTTGCCATCGCAGTAGACGGGGTGGCGCCGGAGCCGGCCAGATGGCCGGTCGAATTCGAACAGTCCGCCGCCATCGGTACCCAGCCAGAGGTTACCATCCGGGCGTTCTGCAAAGGAGGTAACGACGGTGCAGTTCGGGCCGCCTTCATGAAAATTCTCGCTCAATTTGAGGTCGAAGAGATTCAGGTTCTTATCGTATTTATCGACTCCGCCTTTGAAGGTGCCCACCCAGTAAATGCCATCCCGGTCGATATAGATAGATGCGATCGCTGTGCCGGTGAGGCTGTGTGGATTAGCGTCGTCCGGCCGGTAGGTCACCGATCTTCCGGTCCGGGGATCGATCACGACGAGGCCGTCTCCTGTTCCCGCCCATAGCATGCCGTCCTTATCGATGGCGATGGCGTTGACCTGCCCGCCTGCCGCGGGTACGCCACCCGAAAATTGTTCGCGGAAAACGGTAAAGCGGCCGGAATCCTGACGCAAGCGGCCGAGTCCTTTGCCCGTGCCGATCCAGAGATGGCCTTGATGGTCTTCGGCAATAGCATGGACATGGTCATCAGGGATACTGGTGGTGTCGCCGGACCTATGCTGAAAATGGCGAAAGGACTGGGTAGCCGGGAGATACTGAAACAAGCCGTTGTCCGTGCCTATCCATATTTGTCCGCGAGGGTCGCCGTAGATGCAATTGAGC
This sequence comes from Chitinophagaceae bacterium, assembly GCA_025934485.1. Taxonomy (GTDB): domain Bacteria; phylum Bacteroidota; class Bacteroidia; order Chitinophagales; family Chitinophagaceae; genus Puia. The sequence goes on along the minus strand of JAICXX010000007.1, from coordinate 72,772 downwards.
GTCAGCTTTTGGGCTGGGTTCGGGGTGTAGCGTGAGAGTTCGATCCTTGAAATATGGCCGGTAGCGGGGTCGAGTACATAGGGGGCCGAGAACTGGGCTATCCAGATGCGGCCCTGCGGGTCCGAACAAACGCCGCGGACGAGGTCGGAAGGCAAAAGCGGGCCGGTGGCGCTTCTCCCGGGATAGTTGATAAAACAGTCCCGGGTCCGATCGTACATGCTCAATGCGCCGCCGCTGGTCCCTATCCAGAGATTGCCCGTCTTATCTTCGTGCAATGCGAGGATCTCATTGGACCGCAGGCTGGTGGAGTCACCTGCACGGCGCCGGTAAACGGTAAAATTCGTACCGTCGAACTTGTCCAGGCCATCATTGGTGGCGAACCACATGAACCCATACCGGTCCTTGATGATCGCGTTCACGGAATTGGAAAGCAGCCCATCGTGGGTGCTCAGGGAAGTAAAGTTCAGGTGGGCGGGCTGGGCGACAACGTTGAGGCCTCCCAGCAGGCAAAGGAGTGGAAGTGAAAACCGCGGTATCATCCGGAGCAAGCGCATTCGTTGAAATTACCCGAAATTATAAACATTTGTGCTATAAATTTGGACAAAACTAACAGTGCTAAGTACCTGGCAAATATAGCTTTGCATTTAACGGCCGCTTTTCGGGCCGTCTACTGCCAAGATGATTGCCAGCCAGCCATACAGTACCGCCGCTCCCTGCCGGAGCGCCCGCCCCGATGAGGCGATCCGGCGGCCACGTGCCCTGTTGCTGGCATCGGGGCTTGCGGAATGCGGTATCCTCGCTACCGGGTTAAAGGAGATCGTGGACGTTATGGCCATAAAAGATACCACGGAGGCTATGCGGTTGCTGCAGGCCCGGATCGTCCATCTGGTCATCGTCGAGGATTGTGACAATAATTACGAGTTTTGTTCGCGTGTCAGGCGATTTTCCCAATATGCGTATATCCCAGTACTCGTGCTGATCCCGCGAGACTCCCTTTCCGCACGGCTGCGTTGGCTGCGGGCGGGAGCGGATGCCTGTCTGGAAATGCCGGTCTCCCGGCCTTATTTATTAGCGCAGGTAGATAACCTGCTGGTCAACCGCGCCCGGCTGTGGGCCCCATTCTACACGGCGGATCCTTCCGGGCTGGAAACCGGCGAGCCTGGTCCCGGCGCCGACGGAATCTTATGGGAGCGACTGAACCAGGCGATCATGCAGCAGTTGCCCAATGCCGCATTGAACGTCTCGCAGCTTGCACGGGAGCTGCATATGAGTCGCCCTACCCTTTACCGGAAGATCACGGAGATCTCGAAGATGACGCCGGCCGCCCTGATCACGCGTGTCCGGCTCGACAGAGCGGCGTCGCTGCTCGCAGCAACCGGCTATCCCGTTACCGAAATTTCGCGTATGGTAGGGTTTTGTACGCGCAATGGTTTTGGCAAGGCCTTTACCAAGCGTTTTGGGCTGTCGCCGAGTGAATACCGGCGGAAAGTCGTACTTTAACTTTCTTTTTCATGCGTAGCCTTGTCCCCGTTCATCGCCGGATCTTTTTGGTAACAGGCGCCCTCCTCGCCGGCGTCTTGCTCTTTACCCGTTGTTTCCATGAGGCGCCGGCGGAGAACCCGCTTATCGTGCATCCCGATGGTCAGCGTTACGCGGGGGACGCGGCCTGCAAAAGTTGTCACCGGGCGATCTGCGATAGTTTTCCCTCTACGGCGCATTATCTAACCTCCCGGGTGGCCGAAAAGAAATATATCAAGGGGAGCTTTGCGTACGGTGAGAATGAATTTGTCTTTGACGCGCATCGGAAAGTCGTTATGGAAGAGCAGGGTGACGGTTTGTTCCAGACCGCCTTCGAGGATGGCCAGCGCGGGGAATCAGAACGTTTCGATATCGTGATGGGTTCCGGTAAAAAGGGACAGACCTATCTTTACTGGAAGGACAAGGAACTATACCAATTACCCATCTCCTATTTTACCAACCGGCATTCCTGGGCCAACAGCCCCGGTTTTGCGGCCGACAAGCCTTCCTTTCAACGGCATATCGAGGTTCGTTGTATGGAATGTCATATGACCTTTGCGCGGCGGCTGTCTTCTTATGAATATGATCCGGACAGGATCATCTACGGCGTGAGCTGCGAGCGTTGTCATGGGCCTGCCGGCAAACATGTGGAATACCAGGAGCAGCACCCCGATGAAAGGAGGGGGAGGTTCATCGTCAATCCGGCCGCGTTGACGAGACAGCAGCAGCTCGATGTCTGTGCGCTTTGTCATTCGGGTGTCATGAAGAGCAATAGCCCTGCATGGTCCTTTCTTCCCGGCGATACGTTATCGCATTTCTTTTTGCGCAACGCGTCGCATATCGATTCGGTCGATCTTGACGTGCATGCCAATCAGTATGGTTTGTTAACGGCCAGCAAATGTTTCCGGACGAGCGCGACGATGACATGCTCTACCTGTCACAATACGCATGAAAAGGAAAAAGGGGATATGGCGGTATATGGCCGGAAATGCATGAGTTGTCACCAGCCCGCGAGCCATGACTTCTGCCGCTTCACGCCGCCGCGGGGTTTTTCCATGGAGGCCAATTGCGTCAATTGCCATATGCCGGTGCGGGCATCGAAAATTCTCACCTTGCAGCTATCCGGGCAGCATGGTCCGGCACCCGAAATGGTGCGTTCCCACCTGATCGCTGTTTACCGGGATATGACGACAATCGTTACCGGGAAGAAACAGTAACCGCCTATCGCCCGCCCTGCAACGAGCCCGCCGCCGCCGCAAGAAAGATATAGTTGGCGCAAATGCCAACCGTCACCTCATTTTCACCCCAAAAGAATGGCCAGTCCTCTTTGTTTTCGGGGAAGTCCGGTTTTAGGATCAGGATACCGGGAACGACGCCGCCTGCTATATAGCTGAAATCCGCCCGATTGTTGCCATAGGTCACCTTTTTGGATCGCGTCCCGACGGCCGAGACAAAAGAAATATTCGAATACGGATGGCAGCCGAAAAGATAATCGAGTCCCCGGTAGACGTCCTCCAGGCCCACAAGGTCGGGAAAGACCTGATTGGCATAGTAGTTTGTGATCGCCCAGCTCACGATGCCGCTGTTGCCGCCCCAGCCACCGGCAGCCATTGGCACCCCATAAGGATCCTGGTGCGCATACCCGTCGCTGATAGTTTTGTATTTCACCACATAAGGTTTTAGCCGCTGCTTGTATGCATCATCCATGTACGCACAAGCCTGCAAGGCCGTTGTCATGCCGTATTGTACGGACCTGTCGAGTGTCTGCCAGATACCGTCTCGGAATGCCTGTGCGTAGCGCTCGTCCCGGGTGGTTATATACAATTGCAACGCGGCGGTCGTTTTGAGATTTCTCCGGAACATGACGGCAAACCGCGAGGAATCGTTCCTGGCAAGGGTATCGTTCTCCCGCCATAGTTTTTCCGCGCAGGAAAGGCTTCGTGCGGCAAGGCTGTCGTCGAATCCCCGCAAGGCACGGCTGGCCGCGGCGAGCGCCGCCGAGGTATAATAATCCAGGAAAGAGGTCCTTTCCGTAAAAGCCCACCGGTCGTCCATCGTGCCGCTGGATCTTCCATCCGTTTCGTACGGTTTTAATGCAGGATTGTAAGGAAGGTTATCCGTTTCCATTGAACCGTCCCCGAGATGATGGTATTGATGAAGATTTGGGACCACGATCCCGCGCACCGGATGACCGATGTTTTCGACTTGCGCGACCATGTTCAACGTTCCATGCTTGATCTGCTGTAAGATATCGGGTTTTCCGTCCGGCCGGTGAATGTCGACATAATGAGAGGGATAGTCGACAAAGGTCTCGTCCCGGCTTAGGTGGAATTTCTCCCAGGCGTCTACTAGCGCCAGCACGGCATCGCAATGGGAGCCGGTTTGGATATCGAAGTCGCCGGCATCGAACCATCCGCCTACCGCCAGGCCCGGGATACGCTCCAGGGGTTTATATTTTGTTTGGGTGGACGCTCCCATGCTATAGCCATCAAAATGCTGATGGTTCACCGGCGCCTGCAAAGCATCGTCCATAAAGGGAACACCGTGCCAAACGCGGTAGGCTTCATTGACCTCCATGTGATCCATTTGCACCGGCAACCAGATGTCAAGGGTGGGATGCCAGATGTCGTCGTACACATCCGGGCTGATCGGGAAAGCATTCGTCCTCTCATCTCCGTATTGAATATAATACAACCCCGGGTCCTTAACGGAGCTGAAATCGAATTTCGCATAAGCATACCGCAAGTATCTTCCCCAGGAATGGACGCTGCTTTTCCATTTTTCCACCGCTTTGCCGTCGGCCATCACCTGGAATAAAGAGGCGGTTGGCAATGGAGTGTCGTTCCGGTCAAGTTCGATCACCGCCGTCTTTTCCTGACCCGGACGATAGCCTGCCTGTGAGAAGCCGATCACCGGCTTGCGCAGCCACCCGGGGATCGCGTGGGGCTCCACGTACCAGGTCAATACCCTGCCAGTCCTTTTTGCGGGGAGCAGGCTCCGCACGATATACCATCCGTTCTGCGCCAGGTTACGGCCGTCGAACAGCAGGAGATCGGCGTCCTGTGACCGGATCGTTACTTCATTTGCAGGATCTTCCGGCGCCAGCACCATCGATCTTGCCGTTGCGAGCGGCAGCGGGACGATAAACTCGTTCCTGCCTCTATCGTCGAAGGTAGTATGACCGGCGAACTGGGGGATCTTTTGCGACAAGGGCTCCATTTTAGTTTGCCCCGCGGGATACAAGGGGAAGGTTCCCGGCCGGCCATCCGCAAGATAATTCTTCTCAAAATAGGCCGCGGGCAGGAATTCCAGATTGAAGCCCGCTTTCCCTTCCAGTTTTTCAGGCACGGGCTGATCCAGGTAAACGCTGATCTCCACGCCGCTGTCTTTTGCGGAGACGCGGATCCGGGAGAAGAAATCGTACGCCTTATATTTCAGGACGACCTCGATGCTGTTGTTTGCCTTATCCACCTTGCGGCTTATCATTTCCGGGATGAGATCCCATTGCTCCGGTGTATTTTGGAGCCGGATGGCGCCGCCGGTGCAGGTCCGAACGCCATGGTGGATCAATTCGATGCCCGCCGTCTTCTCGTCGTAGAACATTCCGTTATACTGGTTATTAAAGACAAGAACGTTGACCCCGCGTTTTTCAAAATAGCCCGAGTCGTTGATCGTCAGGGCCTGGCCCCGCAGTAACGGCGACCAGCAAACCGAAAGGTAAATAAAGAGGTATGTTCTCCTGAACCGATGATTATTCATATGAAGGCTTTTATGAAATTTTATGGGGTGCGGGTGTGCAATCGACGCTGTTCATTTGCATCTCCCGCTCTTTATAGGGAAATGCCTTGAGAGGTATGGTCGTTAGCTTGTCTTCCCCTTCCCTGATCCGGATAAACTGGCGCGGGGCCAGATGCGTAAAGAACTGGACCTTCCCTGGAGTGGGCCATGTTATCTTCACGGTATCGATCGTGGTCGCTTTGCCGATGCCGATCTGTTGTCTGAGCGGCGAGGCGCCGAAGCTCCCGCCGGAGGTAACATCGCGAAAAACGGTTCGGCTGATGCCGTTCTCCCTAAAGGTGACCGCGATATGGGCGCCGATTGCCGACCGGTTCGAGACGACACCTTCGAGCTTTATCGTTATCCAGTTGTTGTCGTTTTGGCCGGGATTGCAATAAAGGGAATTGTAGAAAGCATCCCCTTTGTAAGCGCCGCCCGTCTCGACGAAGATATCCTCGTAACCGTCGTTGTTGAGATCGGCGATAGCCACACCGTGTCCTTTCTGCAGGTTGCCCACCCTGGCGGAGCCGGTAACATCGGCAAAATGTGTCCCTGCCATGTTCTTGAACAACCGGTTAGGCGTCAACGATTGAAAATCGGGATTACCCGTCCCAAGGTACATATCCAGCCAGCCGTCGTTATCGATATCCCCGAAATTGGCCCCCATTGCAAACACGGCCTTGTCCAATCCCGTGCTCCTGGTCACATTGCTGAACGTACCGTCGTGGTTGTTCCGGTATAGGTACATGGTGCCGGCGGAAGGTTCGGGAATGTGAAGGGCCTCCGCCGCCTGGTCTTTAGCGAGGGAGCCTTTGAACGTATATCCGCAAACGAAGATATCCGGCCAGCCGTCATTATCATAATCCCAAAACCAGGTCGGGAAGGTGTAGGTGGTATCCTTGTCGAGTCCCGCCTGATGCGTAACGTCCTCGAATTGCGGTATGCCCGAATGTATGCCTTTGTTCCGGAGCAGGATCTTACGGCCATCCCGCAGCGAGAGAAAAATATCCGGCCGGCGGTCTTTGTCATAATCGGCGGAAGCCACCCCCTTTATGAACCCCGTGAGATCGCATCCGGCCTGCCGGGCCACTTCCCTGAAGGTGCCATCTTTGTTGTTGAGCCACAATTCGCAGCGATGCGGATCATCGAAGGTGGTGGTCTCCTGGCCGATGAAGACGTCCGGCCAGCCGTCGTTGTTGAAATCTGCCCAGACGGCGGTTTGTGTAGGATGCAGGGAAACGAGGCCGCTCTCGACCGTAACGTCCGTAAAGGTGCCGTCGCCGTTGTTGCGCAACAGGGTCTTTGGCATTTTACCATATTCACCCCGCCAACCGCCGCGCAGCACGAAGATATCGGTGAATCCATCGTTATTGTAATCGACCTGCAGGAGATTGAAGGCGCCTTTGATGGTACTCAAGCCGCTCGCCACGGAAACATCGGTAAAGCTGCCATCGGCATTGTTCCGAAAAAAATGCATTCCGTTGTCGGGGTCCCAGTCCGAAGTGACCAGGTCCAGATAACCGTCGTTATCGAAATCATCCACGATCGTCCCGCCTGCTTCGTTCCGGGTGGACGTGAGTCCGAGCCCGCCGGCGATATCCCGGAAAGCTTTGACTTTGACTGTGCCGCTGTCCTTATCCAGACCGGGTATCAACCATGCCGGCGGTACGGCGGAGGGATAACTTCCGATGGTCATATAGCCGAGGTTCAATAACCACCGGGACGCGAGATCATCCGGGTCGTCCGCGAGGATTTGCTGGTAAAGATCGATCCCATTTTTTGTGGCGGAAGGGTCGGAATAGATGCCGTCACCTTCTATGGGGAAGATACAGGAGCCGGCGGAATGCATCGCGATGCAGTTGCTCCGTTCCCCGCGGCGAAGCCAGGCCATGGCGAGGAGTTTCCGGGGATCTTCCCCGGGCGACTGTCCGGGAAAAAGCTTTAGCCTTAGCACCACATCCTTGAGCAATTCGATGGCCTGCTGTTCGTCGCCCAATTGCAGCAGGGCCTCTGCCTTTCCATATTCAGCGGCCATGATCTGCCGCGCCGTATTTTGCGGTTGTTTTAAAAGCGAGTCATTGTAACGCACCCGGGCTTCCGGGTAAAAGACATTGTCCTTATTGTCTACAGGCTGCATGCCTGCCTCATAGTAAGCCCTCGTCTCCCGAAGTACCCATTGCTTATGCCCAAAAGAATATAGCAGCCAGCCATTCAACACGACGGCGGCCAGGACCAACGGCAGAAGCATCTTCAGCATTCGTCTATTTCTAAACATAACCCTCATTTTATATCGAATACCCGTAGTGAATCATCGTTGGCCGCGGCAAGCAAAAGTGTATGCGCGCCGGCGGACCGGATGAGCGCCATGCTCTTTATATCGCCCAGCAACCGCAAGCCCGTAATTCTTCCCGGGATAGCCGTAAATCTTTGATCGTTTCCGGGCCGGGAAGGGGAAGCCGGCATTCCTTTTAAGAAACAGCCATTAGAAGCGTCGTATCGTCCGCGCATCACTTCCGCCTGGTATTCATTGCCGGCAAGGACAAGATCCGGGACGCCATCGTGATCGAGATCCGCGCATACGATGCTATTCACCGGGGCAAATTGCGCTTCCACCGGAAGGACATGCTTTACGAACTTACCATGGCCCAGGTTCTCGAACCAGCAACTGCGGGTCTCGTTGCAAGTCAAATGCAATAGGCTGTCCCCGGGAGCGGCCTGGTAGATATCGCTAAAGGTGGTCTGCGCATAGTCGCGGTTAAGCGGATACCTCTTTTTGATCAGGGGTACCTGTTGCGCTAGTTCATTGCGGTTGACGGCGGGATAGGAACGCTTGACGCCATCCTCATCTTTGATATAGTAGCAGATCACCGGGTCGATGCTCCCATTATGATCCAGGTCCGTGGCAAATAATTCCATGGGTTGTTGTTCGCTGACCTGGTAGTCGTTGTTCGAGCCCAGGTTTCCCGCTATGAGATCGAGATCGCCGTCGCCGTCCACGTCCGCGACGGCAAGGGATCGCCACAGTCCATTGTTTCCGGTGAGCCCGGTGGAATCGGTGACCTCCGATAAGCGTCCATTGTGGTTCTTAAAGAAGCGGATGGGCATCCATTCCCCGGCGATAACGAGGTCGGTTTGTCCGTCGTTGTCGAAATCCATCCACCGGGCGGAGGTGAGCATTCCCGCGCGGCTGATCGCCGGACAAACCGCAGCCGTGACGTCCGTGAATCGTCCTTTATTGTTCCGGAGGATAAAGCTGCGGGGAGGAAGCGGGTATCTTTGCGAGACCCTGCCGCCGATAAAAATATCCGGCTGGCCGTCACCGTCGAGATCGCCGATGCTGACACAACCTGCAATCGTGGAGACGCCGGAAGGGACCGCATCTCTGGCCAGGGTAAAATGCCCTTTCCCATCGTTGAGATAGAGTCGCGGGATGTAGTACTGGGAATTCTCTTCGTACAACCGGTCGCCGCAGGTGACCAGCAGATCCAGATCACCGTCGCCGTCGGCGTCGAATAATGCGCAGTCCATATCTTCCTGCCAATGCGTCGAGTCGCCCAGGTTTTGGGAGACAAAGCGGCCGCCCGGTTGCCGGATAAAGATCTTCCCTGAAGAATTAAAGGCGCCACCGACGAAAAAGTCCGTGAGCCCGTCCCCGTTGAGGTCTCCGGCGGCGATAAAAGGTCCGAGCTGTGAGTATTTTTGCGGCAATAACGGCTGTGAGGCAAAATCGTTATAGACGTTTTCTTTGTGCCGGTAAAGGATATTGGTCGCCCGGGAAGCTTCGGTGAAGAGACGAGTGCCCGGCCCGATTTTTTGCTGCGGAGAATTGGAAGCATCCTTTTGCCATAAGGTGAGCGTAGTGTCTGCGCGAAGGTGATAAATGGTCTGCTGGCGATGGTCCGGCCAGTGGATGGTCAGGGAGTCGATCGAAGCGCTTGCGCCAAGGCCGAAAAATACTGTTTGATCCACGGACGAAAGATACCCCCTCACGGGGCTTTGCTCCAGCATTTGCTGCTGGCCGCCGGCGGTCAGGCATAATTTGGCGCCAAAACCGGCCGTATTGGGCGGGTCACCTTTTAGCCGGATGCGTAAGTAATGCCGTGTGACCGTCCGGTCCTTTTGAATCGTATTGTTGATAAAGACAAAGGGTTCTTTATCGATGTTATTCACCACGAGATCGAGGTCACCGTCGTTATCCAGGTCAACGTAGGCAGCGCCCGAGGATAGGGAAGGTAGGTCGATGCCCGACGTGGCGGACGCGTCGTCAAAGTGATCATTTTTCCCGTTAAGGTAAAGGTAGTTGGCAAGGTCGATATGGTCCAGCCGCGACAGTTCGTCCTTGATCAATCGCCGTTGTTCTTCTTTGGTCCTGGTGCCGGAAAAAACGGTCTTGCTGAAATCCAGGAAATCGGAATTGATGAAATCCCTGCCAATGCCATTGGTGATATGAATGTCTTTCCACCCATCGTTGTCAAAGTCGGCCAGGAGAACGCTCCAGCTCCAGTCCGTGGCGGAAATGCCGGCCAGCTGACCGATCTCGCTGAAATAGGGAATCAGCGTATCTCCGCTTTGATAGCTGCCGTTGTTCATTTGCAACATATTCCGCATGAATTGTGGCTGGTAGCCCATGGAACGCTCCAGCTGGTAACGGTCGTAGTTCATAGGCGAGAAGCTCATTTTCTTTCGCCGGTTGTATTCCGGGAGCATATCGAGGGTGACGACGTCCGGAAGTCCATCGTTATTAAGGTCCGCCGCATCGACACCCATACTGGAGTAGCTTGTATGACCGGTGGCCGAATGCAGGTGATCGCTAAAGGTCCCGTTGCGGTTATTGAGCCACAGGAGGTCGTCGGAGATAAAATCGTCGGAGACATAGAGATCCGGCCAGCCGTCATCATTGAGGTCGCTGGCTACTATTCCCAGGCCGTAACCGCAATCCCTGATATTTGCCTGTGCGGTCACATCGGTAAAAACGGGATGCCCGAGTCCTCGGACATCACCGTCGTTGCGATACAATTTGTCATTGGCAAGGGAATGTCCGCTGAGGTCTTTCGGGTAAACGGTATTAGCATTGGGGCCGTTTAGGAGATAACGGGTGAGATAGCAGTCCAGATCGCCATCCCCATCGTAGTCAAAAAATACAGCCTGGGTGTTGTAGCCAATATCCGCCAGGCCGTATTCCGCCGCTTCTTCTTTGAAGGTAAGGTTATGCTGGTTAATGAATAACAGATTTTTTGCGGGGTGCAACAGGTCTTTACCGAGTACGCAGATGTAAATATCATCGTACCCGTCGCCGTTGATATCCACGATGCTGACGCCTGTTGCCCATACAGCAGTCGACAGTCCGGCCTTTGCCGTGATATCCTCGAAAGTGTTGCCGCCTTTATTGATATAAAGGCGGCAACTGGTTTGATTGCCGGTAAAGAGGATATCTTCAAGTCCATCGTTATTGAAATCACCGATGCCTACGCCGCCGCCCATGTACCCGAACTCGTCGATAAAGGAACTGGTGGAATCGTCCTCCGTGATATCGTTCCGGAAATGGATCCCGGACCGTTCGGATGTCAATAAACTGAACAGGGTGTCCTTTTTTTTCTCTTTACAGGACGCGAACCATAGCAAGGATAAGCACAGCAAGCCTGCTCGTTGATACATCTCAATAGCCGGGGTTTTGTGCGGGGATCCCGCCGGATCCCAGTTTTGGATTGTTATCGATCTCGGACTGGGGAATGGGTAATACCTCATCCCTGCCTGCCTTGAAATAAGAGAAAGGCTCGGTTTTGAGATACCCTTTGGCACGCCAGCGAAGGATATCGATATTGCGTACCTCTTCGTCGGACATCTCGACCCGCTTTTCATGGATGAGCGCCTGGGTGATCTGGTCTTTGGTACCTACGGGGAATTGCGCCGTGGGATACGGCGGCATATTGACGCTGGGTCTGGCCCTGACCTGGTTGAGATAGGCGATGGCGTTGGCGGAATTGCCCAACTCATTTTCGCATTCCGCGAGCATTAGCAAGACCTCTGCATAACGGATCACCCGCATGTTATTCCCGCCGGGATAGAAGGATGCCTGGCTCGCGCTCTGCTTATAAATAAGGGTATATTTTCGGTAGCTGATCTTCTGGGTCACGCCCAGGTAGGTCGACGTATTGCCATTTTGTTCAGCGTCCGTGAGGGTTGCCGTGCCATTATCGAAGGTGTCGCCTGTCCGGTAGAACACGAAACCGAAGCGGGGGTCGGTCTTAGACGCCCCGGTAGCGGTATTTTCGAATTCGGCGAGGAGCCCATCGGAAGGAATGAGGTTACGCCAGGCCACGGGGCAATACTCCTGGTTACGAACAGTCGTTTGATCGGCCGTGGGTCCGTCTCCGGTGCTATTGCCGCCCCAGTTGAAATTCTGATCGCCTTTGTCAAAAAAAACGATCTCGAAAATGGATTCATTGTTGAATTCCGTTTCTTCCAGGAAATTGTCATTGTAATTGCTTACCAGGGAGTAGCCGTCGGGTCCGCTGCTGGGGATCTTCAATAAGGCTGTCTTGGCATCGGCATAGTCGCCCTGCTGCATATAGGCTCGCCCAAGGAGGGCGTAGGCGGCGGAGGCGGTGGCGCGGCCGAGGTCTGTCGTGCCGTAGGCGGATTTGCCGGGTAACGCGGCGGCGGCATCGCTAAGATCCTGGATGACCTGTTTGTACACGTCGGCGACTGCGGCGCGGGGTTGGAAATCGGTAGGCGTGAGAACCGGCTTTGTATAGAGCGGCACGGGTCCCCACATCGTGACCAGGTCATAATAGGCCCAGGCACGCAGGAATTTTGCCTCCCCCACGCATCTGTCGCGCAGAGACGTATTATCCGTTACTGTCGGACCGGCATTGATCACCGTATTGGCACGGAGAATGATCGTATAGTAGTTCTCCCATACGGCATTCATCACCGAATTGCTGGGTGTAGTGCCGCCGTTAAGGATCTGGGCCCTTGGAACTTCGAGCTGGCCGCCGCCGGAGGCGACGTCGTCGCTGCGCAGGTCATGGATAAAGAACCATTCCCGGCCAGCCATATTCAGGCTATGCAACACGGCATAGATAGCATTCGTTCCCTGTAGCAGCTCTGCGCTGGTATTGAAATAGCCCGTGACGGGTAGTGCATTGGGGTTGGTCTTATTGAGATTTTTGGTGCAGGAGAAGACGCCAACGATCGCCAGGGAAGCAACGATGACGGACCCGACAAGTATATTTTTATTTTTCATTTCGATTATATTTTATTCTACATAGAAACAAGCCTGCGAAGATCGCTTAGAACCCGGCCTGGAGTCCTATCTGGAAAGACCGGGCCTGCGGATACTGGCCATAGTCGACGCCATTGGTAAGGGTACCATTCTTGGAGCCTATTTCCGGGTCCCATCCTTTGTAACCCGTGATCGTCAGCAGGTTTTGCGAGGACACGTAGATCCTAAAGCGGCTTACAGCGTTGTGCGTCAGTGTCTGCAGGACGTGACCGGGCAGGGTATAGCCGATCATCAGGTTTTTGAGGCGCAGGTACGATCCGTCTTCGATCCATCGGGTGGACGGACGCAGGTTATTATTGGGATCGCCACTGATAGCCCGCGGAATATCCGTATGGGTATTGCTGGGAGTCCAGGCATTCAGCACGCGGGTGTCGGAATTGAACAGACGCGCCATGCCCTCCATGATGATCCTTTCCGCGTCGAAGATCTTATTGCCCTCGACGCCCTGAAAAAAGACGGCAGCGTCAAAATTCTTATAGCTGGCGTTGTAATTCAGCGAATAGGTGAATTTTGGCAGAAAGCTGCCGATATAGGTGCGGTCGTTCGCATCGACCACGTTGTCCGGTTTGCCGGCGGGACCATTGATATCGGCGAATTTGAGATCACCTGGAGAAGTTTTTGGCAATTGTGTGGGGCTGCTGGAGACTTCGCTCGCGCTCTGAAAGATGCCTTTGACGACATATCCGTAAAAGGAGTTGATGGGTCTTCCCGCAGTGGTGCTCGTCAGCGGATCTCCGCCGCCAAAGTCGGCGTCACCGCCAGCAGTGATCGCGGCATTCGCGGTATTCAGGCTAAGGACTTTATTGCGGATAACGGAGACGAGGCCGGTGACATCCCATTTGAAGTCACCCTGCATTTGGTGATACCCTACCTGGGCCTCGAAACCATTGTTTTGCATCGCGGCGGCGTTTGCTATCGTCCCGGTCGTCCCAAAGCCCTGCGAGGGCGCCAGCGGCACGTTGATGATCAGATTGTCCGTTTTCCGGCGAAAATAATCGCCGACAAACGTGACGGCGTTGTTGAACAAGCCCAGTTCGAGACCCACATTGGTTTGTTTGGTGGTCTCCCACGAAAGACTGGGATTCGTGAGCTGATCATAAAAAGAGCCATTGCCCTGAGTCAGCGCTCCGCCAAAGGGATAGGTCGTTTGTTGCGCCTGGACGGTCGCTTCCCAGGGATAGTTACCCAGGTTTACGCCGTTCAGGCCGGTTATGCCGTAGCCACCCCTGATCTTGAGCTCGGAGATGCCCTTGACATCCCTCATGAATTTTTCCTGGTCGAGCTTCCATCCCACGGAAAAAGCGGGAAAGTTCTCGAATTTATGTCCGGGCGCAAAGACGGACAAACCATCTCTGCGGATACTGGCGTTCAGCAGGTACTTGCCCGCATAATCATAGGTAACGCGCCCGACATAGGACATGATCAGGTTTTGGTTCAGCTGTTGGTTCGCACTGATATTCACAGCGCCGTTGAGGGTCTGGATCGCATTCGTATTTTGGTTGCCGCTGGACGTTTCATTACTCATGTTTTGTCCTTGCTGTTCGTAGACGGCTACGGCATTGATATGGTGATCGCCGATGAGTTTGTCGAAAGTGAGCGTCTGGGTATAAAGCTTTACGGTGGAGATCGTCCTGTTATTTTTTATAGAGGAGACGATCGCGCTGCCCGTTCCGCCGTCGTTGAAGATCGGGATATAGTTCTGCTGGTATTGATCCGCGTAGTCGACGCCAAAGGTAGACCGGAATTTAAGCCACCTGGCAAAATTGATTTCCAGGTATGCCGTTCCCAGGACCTTGAGCGTCTTGTTAGTATTAAAACCCAGCAGCGTCGATTCCACGGGGTTAGTGGGGTCGGCGCCATCGTAGCTGCTGATGGGGCCTTCATAACCGCCTGCCGTGGTCGGGTTATGCACCGGTAGATAGGGCATCATCCGGATGACATTGGTCAGGTTGGTCCTGTTGCTGGTATTAATAATGGAGACGGCATCGTAATGTTGATTGCCGTAAGCGATGTAAAGGTTTTGGCCGAAAGTAAACAGGTTGCCGATGTTGTGGTCCGAATTGATCCTAAAATTCCCTCGCTCGTAACTTTGCCCAACGGCGATACCTTCCTGTTTAAAATAGCCGGAGGACATATAATAGCGGGAAGCCGAGTTGCCGCCGCTAATGGAAAGGTTGTGCTGGGTGACCAGCGCGTTCTTCACAAAATAAGCGTCCTGCCAATTCGTATTCGTCTGCGCGAAGGTTTGCTTCGCGCCCGGATAGATGGGTTGATTGAAGTTGGCCGGCTGGAGACGGGGGGGAAGGGCGATACCGGCCGCTCCGTCCAGTGCGCGTTCATAGGACAGGTATTGGTTGGTATTCAGGAGACTGATCTCTTTCCAGGGACTTTGTACCCCTACATAGGAGTCGAGACTCACCTGGGGTTTGCTGTCCCTCCTACCCTTCCGAGTGGTGATGATGATCACGCCGTTGGTCGCGCGGGACCCGTAAATGGCTGCGGCACTGGCGTCCTTTAACACTTGCACGGATTCGATGTCGCGGGCGTCGAAGCTGCTGAGGTTACCGGTGGGAAAACCATCTATCACATATAGCGGGTCTGTGGCGAAACTAATGGAACTGATCCCGCGGATCGCGACGATAGGTTGGGTGCCTGGCGAACCATTGTTGGTGACATTCACGCCAGAGACCCTGCCCTGGAGCGCCTCGTCCACACTCGCGACGGGCAGCTCATTGATGGTTTTGCTGCTTACGGAGGCTATGGCGCCGGTGAGGGTGCTTTTCTTCGCCGTACCATAACCTACGACAATGATCTCACTCAATTTTGAGGCATCCGCAACGAGCTGTATATTTATGTTGGTCTCCTGTCCGACCTTGAAAGAAGTAAGTTTATAGCCTATGATGGAGAAGTCCAGCGTCTCGCCGGGATCGGCGGCAATGGAGAATACACCTTTGGCATTGGTGGTGGTGCCGCGCTGAGTACCTTTGACCAGGACCGAGACGCCCGGGAGAGGCTCTCCCTGCTCGTTGGTCACCTTTCCGGTAATGTCGATGATATAGGATGGCTGCCCGGCTATCTTTTTTTCCGGGTCATCATTGAGGATTACCAGGTCATTCCTGTCGTCGCCTTTTTTCATCAAAACGATCTGGTTACCGGACACATGATAAAACAGGTCCAGCGGCGCCAGCAACTGATCCAGTGCCTCGCTAAGTTTTTCGTCTTTCACTGTTAATGAGACCTTTTGGTGGCAGGGAACCCGTTGAGGGCTATAGACAAATTTTACTTCCGCCAATTGTCCGAGTTCCTTCAGGATGGTTTTTACCTCCTTTTGTTCGGCAACAAGGTTGATCTTTTTGTCCATTATCTCCTGCCCGTGGGTGGGGTTGGCATAGATCATGGCAGTCATACCATTGATCAGCAACAGAGGCAGCAATCCAATTCTCATAAACCGGTAGATTAACTGGTTAAAGAGTTTCCTTTTTTTCATAGCTTTGCAATGTTTTGTTTTAAGCAATTCAGTTTTGGGCAAAACGCTCCCTGCAACTAGTTTGTCACTGCAGGGAAGACTCTGCCGGTATTGTTCGCAGCAATACCGGTTTTTTTATGTAGTAGAAGTCTTGGTTTTTACATAAATGATATAGTTTATAGATTAGGAAATTATTGACAGCCTTCGGATTGGATCACTACCTGTCCATCCAGGAGCTCATACTTCGCACCTATAGCCGTGCAGATCAAATCGAGCTTACGAAAGAACGGTTCGTTGCTAAGATCGGCCGTAACGGTGCATTTACTCAACAACCCACTGTCATAAACGATAGTAATACCATAGTATCTGCTTAATTCGTCGAACACCTCTTCCACGGGCTTTTCTTCGCATAACATGTTATTATCAAGCGATTTCCGGGCGATAAAAGCGGGAGAGTCGACAAGCATTTTTTGGAATTTCTGGCCCGAACGTTGGTAGACCAATCGCTGGTTTGGGGCAACAATGATCCCGGAGACACTAACTTTTCCCGAGCTTACGGAGACGCTAATGGTCGTGTCTTTGTCATAACATCGAACCGAAAAACTGGTACCCAATACCTTGGTTGTTATTTCACTGGTGATCACCCGAAAGGGCCGCCGGGGATTGGCGGCCACCTTGAAAAACGCCTCCCCGGTGAGGTATACATCCCTGGTACCTCCGCTATCGAAATGATTTGCGTAGGTTATGCGGCTGCCCATGGCCAGTTGGACCGAACTGCCATCCGGCAGTGCTAACGGTAATGCTTTTGCTGCATTATTTACCTTTTCAGTAAAAGAAGGAAGAGAAGCCATCGCCGCGTAAGTCGAGGCGGTAGGTTTCCTTTCTTTGCGCGCGGTTATCAGGAATATTCCCGCGATGATCAATGCCAGGAAGACAGCCGCCGCCCGCTGTGGCTTGTTCAGGATAAGATATCGAGGTTTGCGCGGGAGGTCGCCCTTGTCCGGTCCCTTTATAAATTCCAGCATCTTACCAACCTCGCGGCTTACTTCCAGCGGAGCCACTTCTTTGTGCGCCAGGTGCATCGATGCGACGATCTGCCTCGCCTCCGCAATCATCAAATGTTTAGAAGGATTTTGAGCCAGCCAGGTATTCCAAAAACGATTATCGGTATCGCCTCCGTCCTGGACCCACCGGATAAAATCGTCATCCATGACAAAATCTTCCAATTCATACAACCGGTATTCTTTCATACGCATCTGTGCTATACAGGTAAGTTCCGGGTTCCGGGTTTTTCTACTGGATTAATCCGGATTTTTTTTACTAAAATTTTAACTTACTGGTAGCTAGCCAGATATAAGTTCCAGACGCCATAGCGATTTGAGCCGTTGGATGGTTTCGTGCAGAAGATTATAGACGGACTGCGCGGTTATGTTCATTAGTTGGGCGATCTGGTCATGATCGAGGTGCTGATAGTATTTTAAATGGACGATCTCCTGCTGTCTTTTGGAAAGACCGGAGATCAACTTCTTCAACCTGGCCGTCTTCTCTTCGGAAAGTTGTTTTTCCATCATTATCCCTTCAATGGAGAATTCATAATAAAGATCGCATTCGTTGTCGAGCAACGAATTATCCGCATACAAACTTTGTTTGCCAATGGATTTTAGGACCTTGTTCTTTACGGCCCTCAGAAGATAATATTTGGGGGATAAAATAGAGCGGGCATGGTCTCTGCGCTGCCATAGGTCTATAAAGACTTCCTGGATGCAATCCTTAACAAGCCCTTGATCTTTGGAAAAGCTTATAGCATAGTTATACAGAACGGTATAATACTTTCCCATCAGGAGGGCTAATGCGTCGTGTTCACCCTGGTGCAATCTCAGTAACCAGCTAGCGTCAGTCTGGGATAAGTTTTCTCTCATATGCAGTAGTCAAAATCGTTAATGCAATCGGTTGCAGAACCTGATAGGGAAGCAATATACGATTAAATTTTTATCAAACCAAAATGCCGTTCCGGATCAGGCAAGGTTGCCGGGAAAACAAATTAATGCGGTGGGACATCCAGGTTTATCTTTTTGAAGAGCTCCCGCGTGAGATATTTCATATTTCTACCAAGCTCTTCGACTGTACAGCTTATGACCTGCATATTCATCGGCAGGCCATTGCGTTTCTCTACGAGGTCCATATGGAGGACCCCTGTGTCATCATCGGCCGGACGGCCTGCCAGACCGGCAAAAAGTCCAAGAGAAAACCCGCGATCGGAGCCCAGCTCCAAACAGCCGAAGCGTTCGAAGCCGTCAATGGTTTTCATATTCAATTCGATGTAGTATTTGCTGAACATTTGTCGATACCTCCTTGTGAGGACCGGCTTCAATGCCTGTGCCAATGCCCATACGCTGAATTTTTGACATTTTTTTGCGACAGGATGGACTGAAAAAATTTCATTTTTTTCAATTGGCACAAGGATTGATCCGCAAAAAAATCATTACCTGATCGTAGTTCGTGGCTTTATTAACTCAACTCAAAATCATAAATTATGTCAACAACAATGAAGATCACTCCGCTGCATGACCGGGTCATCATCAAGCCTGCAGCCGCCGAAGAGAAGACGGCAGGCGGCATTATCATCCCCGATACGGCAAAAGAAAAGCCCCAGCGCGGCAAGGTGGTTGCCGCCGGTCCGGGTAAAAAAGACGAGCCCGTCACTGTCAAGAAGGGCGATACCGTTCTTTATGGCAAGTATTCCGGAACGGAGATCAAAATCGAAGGCGAAGACTTGCTGATCCTCCGGGAAAGCGACATCCTCGCCATTGTGTAAATCATCCTCATAAGTAAAAACATTTTGTTATGGCAAAGCAACTTTTCTTTGAAACAGATGCAAGAAATCGAATGAAAAAAGGCGTCGATACCCTGGCCAATGCCGTCAAGGTCACCCTGGGGCCGCAGGGGCGCAATGTGATCCTCGAGAAAAAATTCGGTGCTTCCACCATTACGAAGGATGGTGTGAGCGTAGCCAAGGAGATCGAACTGGAAGACCCTATTGAAAATATGGGCGCCCAGATGGTGAAAGAGGTAGCTTCAAAAACAGCCGACGCCGCCGGCGATGGAACGACAACTGCTACGGTATTGGCGCAAGCCATTATTTCGGAAGGATTGAAGAATGTGGCTGCCGGCGCCAATCCCATGGACCTGAAAAGAGGGATCGACAAGGCCACGCAAGCGGTGGTCGAAAATTTAAAGCAGCAGTCCCAAACGGTAGGAAATAACAACGACAAGATCCGGCAGGTTGCCTCGGTATCGGCCAATAATGATGATACCATCGGCCGATTGATCGCCGAAGCTTTTACCAAAGTGGGTAAAGAAGGCGTCATCACCGTGGAAGAGGCGAAGGGAACTACTACGACCGTTGAAGTAGTAGAGGGTATGGAATTCGACCGGGGATATATTTCGCCATACTTCGTCACGAATCCCGACAAGATGGAAGCCGAATTGCAAAGCCCTTACGTGTTGATCTACGATAAGAAGATCAGCACCATGAAGGATATGTTGCCGCTGCTGGAGAAAACAGCGCAAAGCGGCCGTCCCCTGCTGATCGTTGCCGAAGACCTCGACGGGGAGGCGTTGGCGACGCTGGTCGTCAATAAGATTCGCGGCACGTTGAAGATAGCGGCAGTGAAAGCACCAGGTTTTGGCGACCGCCGCAAGGAAATGCTGGAAGATATCGCCGTGCTTACCGGCGGAATAGTCATCAGCGAAGAGCGGGGCTATAAGCTCGAAAATGCCGATATGAGCTATCTGGGAACGGCCGACGCCGTAACGATCGACAAAGACAATACGACCATTGTTGGCGGTAAAGGCAAGAAAGAGGACATTCAGGCCCGCGTCAGCCAGATCAAGGCGCAGATCGCCGCAAGCACCTCCGATTACGATAAGGAAAAGCTGCAGGAGCGGTTGGCTAAATTAAGCGGCGGGGTAGCTGTATTGTACGTGGGCGCGGCGACCGAAGTGGAAATGAAGGAAAAGAAGGATCGTGTCGACGACGCGCTGCATGCCACGCGGGCGGCAATCGAGGAAGGTATCGTCCCGGGTGGCGGCGTCGCCTATATCCGCGCGATCGAATCGCTGAACGGGCTTACGGGCGCCAATGGCGATGAAAACACCGGCATTGCCATTGTCCGGAGGGCCATCGAAGAGCCTCTTCGGCAGATTGTACGCAACTGTGGTTTGGAAGGCAGCATCGTAGTTCAGGCGGTACGCCAGGGCAAGGACGACTATGGGTTCAATGCACGCACGGAACAATATGAATCGTTGTTGTCGGCGGGCGTGATCGATCCTACCAAGGTAACCCGAATCGCCCTTGAAAATGCCGCTTCCATTGCCAGCCTGCTACTTACCACGGAATGCGTAGTATCGGATCTACCCAAAAAAGAAAATGCCGCCATTCCAGCACCAGCTGGCATGGGAGGCATGGGCATGGATTATTAAGGAGGGGCAGTGGACGGGGAAGTTCAGGGCGCGCTGAGAATGAAGAATTTTCGCTACCTTGAATTAATAATGAATGGTATTATGGTCCCTTTAATTTTAATGATCGAAAACGATGAGGATGACCGGCTGCTTACCAGGGAGCATTTTCAGCGCTGTTGGCCGGAAGCGCAGATCGAATTTGTTTCCCCGATCGATGTGGCTCGTTGGTTACGGCATGGTCGCAGCCCTCAGCTTATAATCCTAAGCATGAACGCGAAGCCCTGCAATGGGATTGATCTGATCCGGCAAATACGCGACGATCGGGAATATGCATCCAGCCCGATAGTTGTGCTTAGCGAGACTGCTTTGCCGGAAGAGATAAGAGCCAGTTATTCGGCAGGCGCGAGCAGTTTTATAAAAAAACCATCCGCCTATTCCGAAGTCCTCGAAAAAATACAATCTTTCATATCCTATTGGTCGCATACAGCCGAGCTGCCGGGTTCGCAGGTATTGCAATGATCAGGAGACCAGGGGAACTGTAAAATAGAACCGGCTTCCCTCTTCCGGGTTACTCTCCACCCGGAAGAGGCCCTGGTTTGCTTCGGCAAATTCCCTGCACAGCATAAGTCCCAGGCCCGTTCCTTTTTCGCCTGCCGTACCAAAAGTAGTGACGCTTTCCTTCATAGCGATCTTCTTCAGAATATCCTGCTCTATTCCTATGCCTGTATCTGCAACACAGATCTCCGCAACTCCATTCACCGCCGCGCCCTGAATGGTAATCGTATCTCCCGGGTTACAAAATTTAATCGAATTGCTCACCAGGTTGCGGAGTAGCACCTCGAGCATCGTCCTATCGGCCCATGCCGTCAAGGTAAGAGGCAGCTCATTTTTCAATCCGATCTCTTTTTCCGATGCCTGTCGGGCAAAAAGGCTGATGGTGTCGCCCGCGACTTGTTGCAATGATAGGGCAACAGGCGTAACCACTCTGCCATTCATCTGGCTGCCTGCCCATGAAAGAAGATTGCTAACCAGTTCGGAAGAATAATCCGCGTCCCTGCTTAACTCTTGCATAATTAATTTGATATCTGCTTCCGGCAAAGCTCCCTGCTTTAAAAAAGCGAGCATCTGCCTTAAGGAAAATAACGGCATTTTAAGATCGTGCGCGACAATGGAGAATAGTTTATCTTTTTCCCGGTTATTGATCATTAGTTGAATCGCCTGGTGTTCTATTTTTTCGTTGTTCTCCCGTAGGATCTGATTGTTCTTTTGCTTGATAGCTCTGCTGCGAAGCAGCAAAAAGGTCAGCACAGTCAAGAAAAAGATCACCAGGACGGCAATGGATATCTGCAGCTCCTTGATCCGGACGACATGCCGATTAAGCGCGTCTTTTTTATCCTGCTGTTCTTTCATCAGGGCTTCTTTTTTTTCGAATTCATACCTGGCCTCCAGTCTTGCTGTCTTTTGCAGCATCGTTTCATTTAAAATACTGTCGGAAAAATATTTATATAGCCTGAAATATTTAAGGGCGTTATGGGCATCTCCATTTGCTTCGTAAGCGTCTGCCAATATTTGATCCGCGTCTCTGACCTGCGGGACCGATCTTATTGCAGTAGCTGCCGCAAGGCCTTGCCGGGCGTATCTCAATGCCTCCGGATAATTCTTGAGGTGCAAATAGGTCTCGGCCACATAATTGGCAGACCTCGATATACGCATCTTGTCGTCGGTGCGGTTAAAGTAGCGTAGGGTGGCAAGCGAGTAGGGCAAGCCTTCGTTATAAAGCCCTCGGGCATCTAAAATACCACCTATCAAATCATTAGTGGTTACCACCATATACTCGTTCTTCATGGAAGTTGCCAGCTCCGCGGCGCGACGAAAAACCTGCAAGGCCTTTTCATATTGCTTTTTATCGACCCACAAATTGCCGCGGGATTGCAACGATTTGATCAGGTCCAGGCTGTCGCCTGTCGATTGAAATAAATTGCCTGCTTTCTCCATTAGCGCCAGGGCTTCATCGATCTGTCCGACCCTACTATAATACATGATCGCCATATTTATAGTAGCTTTAGCTATCAACAAGGGGCTCTTGATCTTTTCGGCGATGGCGAGGGCCTGTTGGTAACAGGATAACATGTTCGTATAATCGCCGTTCAGACCATACCCGTTTCCCATCAATCTTAAGCTTACCGACTCTCCCTTATCGTAGCCCGCTTCTTTGGCATAAGCCAGTGCTTTTTTGCTGTATAAGAAGACGCTATCGGCACTGATCCTATAGTAGCCATAGGCAAGGCTGTCCAGTACATCGATATAGGAGGTATCCCTGGTATAAGATCTCCCGGCTTCCTTTTCAAGCATTATATGCCGTAACCGCGATATATCCGAGGGTTGTGCGTCTAATCTCTGGAGCAGCGTAAACAAAAAAAATAATATTAGCCATATTGTGTCCCGCTCCATTTTTTCATGTTGCTATGTGTTCGGAAGATAACTAATTTTCTGATGACCGCCTCCATCTAAAATAGGCATCCAATACCTTTAGCGATGCGGCGCCCGGAACAGGGCCGGTATGTGGTGTTTGGGCGAAATACATTACCGCCTGGTGAGCGGGGCTGAACGCGGGCCATCGAGGCTCTCCGGGCCCATTGGGGTCGCCATATTTTGCAAAATTGGTCCAATAGGTGCCCATTGCGTCTGAAATATCCAGGTCCGTTTTACTTGTTTTCGGATTGGAGGTATCGAGCGTGCCGAATACATAGGAGACCTCCTCGGCATGAGGGGATCCGTAGCCCGCATGGGGGGAACCCGCCGGATAGTCGGGGTGCTGATCGAAATAATAATAGAACACCTTCGATCGCCCTCTTTTGGCCTGTAAGGTTGCCCAAGCCCAGGTATGCCAGCCAAAGGCCGCGTCGCGGGTTAGATCCCGGGCGGTTTTTGCAACCGCACCTTCCCCCGCCGGATAAGCCTTGATCAGGGTGTCGGCAAATTTGCCATAGCGGGCGTGTACGGCGGTGATATAATCCGCCGGTGTTTTAGGTGGGGAAAAGCTGGCGCCTTCATCGGAGTTGTAGCCTACCAGTATCGGGGTTTCGTTGTACTTCCCGGCTGCATAAAGTTTATACTGGTCGTCGCGTATTACCCAGCCATCGACAATGGGCCATGCGAGCCCGTGTACCGGCGGAAGTTTGTCGGCGTCTATCTTTCGTAAGCTGTCGATCGACGGAAATCCGGCAGCTTTCACATAGGCCTCACCGGCAGCTTCGGCATCGTGAAGGGGCTTCATATTTTCGCCCGGAAAGGTGATGGTACGGGTGGGGCCGAAGGAGCCGCCGCTTTCCGAGATGGCGCCCTGGAACAGCCCTTTCGCCAGGGGGCTTGCGCATAACATGCTAACGGCGATGGCCCCTGCCGATTCGCCGGAAATAGTGACCTTCCCCGGGTCGCCGCCGAAGGCGGCGATGTTTTCCCTGATCCATTTAAGCGCTGCGATCATATCCAGCAGGCCGTAGTTGCCAGAGACATGGTATGGGCTTTCGGCACTTAATTCGGGGTGCGCCAAAAATCCAAGCTGCCCTACGCGGTAGGCGATGCTTACCATTACGACGCCTTTTTTTGCCAGCTTTGCGCCATCGATCCAGGGTTCAGCTGTGCCGCCGGCATTGAAACCGCCGCCGTAGATCCATACCAATACCGGAATCCTTGCATGGGGTGAGGCAGCCGGTGTCCAGACGTTTAGGTACAGGCAATCTTCGCTTTTTCCCGAGATGGGGTTGCCGCCCTGCATGGGTTCCGGTGCAAATTTATCGGCCTGCCGTACGCCTGTCCATTTTTCCGCCGGTTGCGGCGGACGCCAGCGCCATTTTCCCACGGGCGGGGCGGCAAACGGAACGCCTTTATAAACGGTAAGGCCATTCTCGAAAGTTCCCTGTAGCAGGCCTTCGTCCACCTTCACGGGAGCGGGTTGGGCGTTGGCAAACGCGGCTATGAGTATTATGGCAAGCGTAATGATCGAAGGTTTCATTTAAAAAAATTTAGCTGATGCTGATCACATTCGCAAACGTGGTGGCCGGTCTTTTTTCCGGGAGGCTCACCTTGAGCCCTTCTGTTGTACGGTGGAAGGTCAGGGGCTCGCCTGTGGCGAGAAGGCGGACGTTGTGGAGCTCGCCGGGCCAGTGCGTGCTGTTTTCGGCGAGGCTGCGGATGGTGACGGTGGCGTCTTGTGGCCAGTCGAAGCAGGTGGCAAAGAGGACATCGTCTTTGGTGGCGAAACGCCAGTCCTGCGCGGTGAGCGCGGCGCCTTTTCCTTCGTTGAATCCCGGGCCGGACAATGCGGCGGCGTGGTCCAGCGCGGGTCCTTCGCCGAATATTTTCCAGGGGCGGGTGCCGTAGATGCTTTCGCCGTTTAGGCGCATCCAGTCGCCGATGGCTTCGACGATGGCCCGTTCCTTTTCATCGATGGTTCCGTCGCCACGGACAGGGATATTCAGCATGAGGTTGCCATTTTTGCTGACGATGTCGACGAGCATTTGAATGACCGTGCTGGCCGGTTTATAGCCGTTCTGCTCGTAGAGTGCTCTGTCATAGTGCCAATTGCCTATACAGGTGTCCGTTTGCCAGGGCAGCGGCTGGATGGCGTTCGCCTGGCCGCGTTCGATGTCCCATACCAGGCATTTGCGTTGTTGTTCGTCGAGGATCTTCCCGGTGACCACGGCCTGCAGGGAGCCTTTCTCGCGGATGCTCTTGTTGTAGACATGCGCCGCGATGCGCAGGCCGGCGTCGCTCACCGGCCACAGCGGCAGCTGGGAGTCGTCGAAGTAGACGAGGTCGGGGTTATAGCGGTCGATGAGTTCAAGGGTCCGTTTGTAGAATTTCTCATCATAAGCCTTCGATGGTATGCTGGCGCCGTTACCCCAGCCCCATTGCCGGAACAGACCGTCCTTCCAGCTATCCTGGCTCAGCGCATGGTCCTGGGCATAGAGGGCTTGCGGGTCGAGGCCATTCCACCATTTGCCGTGGCCCTCCGCTGTGCGCAGTTTGCCGTCATAGGGAATGTCTTTATAGGGTCCGGACAGGTCGTGGCGTTGCGCCGTTTCGTAAAAGGTCCAGGCATGGGCCGCGTGAACGCTGACGCCAAAGGGAAGGTCCTGCTCCTTCGCCGCTTTTGCCCAGCCTGCGATGAGGTCCTTGCGCGGGCCTATCGCCACCGAGTTCCACGGTTGATATTTACTGTTATACAGGTCGAAATTGTCGTGGTGATTGGCGAGGGCCATGAAGTATTTGGCGCCGGCGCGTTTGTACAAGGCGACGAGCGCCTGCGGGTCCCAGCGTTCGGCCTTCCAGGTGTGGATCACGTCTTTGAAGCCGAATACGGAGGGGTGACCGTATTTCTGCAGGTGGATCTTGTACTGCTCCGAACCTTCGATATACATGTTCCGGGCATACCAGTCGCCTGCCTCGGGCTGGCATTGCGGGCCCCAATGTGCCCACATGCCGAATTTTGCTTCGCGGAACCATTGGGGGACGGTGTAGGCGGCGAGGGAATCCCAGGTGGGGGCGAAGGGACCGGCGGGCGCGGGCGCAGGCTGGCCGGGCGTGGCGGCGGAGGGGTTGCCGAGCGTGGCACCTAGGTATTGCATGGCGTTTACTTT
The DNA here is from genome assembly GCA_025934485.1 of Chitinophagaceae bacterium. Classification (GTDB taxonomy): domain Bacteria; phylum Bacteroidota; class Bacteroidia; order Chitinophagales; family Chitinophagaceae; genus Puia. The sequence continues at coordinate 46,623 of JAICXX010000007.1, read as the reverse complement.
GCGGCCCAGCAGGGCGGCGCCGGCAGAAAGGCCCATATTGCGAATAAGTTTTCTTCTATTCATGGTAGTATTGAATGAATGGTGATTGTATTGGTGGGTAATCCCGGGGAGCTGACGAAGACTGTGATCTTCCCGGGCTTATGCGAGCTTCTGATGACGACCAGCGCTTTACCGTGCCAGGCTTTGCGGGTGGGCCCGGCGTAGCTATCCGTGTCCGCCATATCGGCGTTGCCGGCGCCGGCCAACCTGGCCGGACCGTCGATAGTTACATTAAGCCGGCGGGCCGCATTGGGATCGATGGTACCGTGTTTGTCGACCAGTTCGACTTGAATGAACGAGAGATCCTGGCCGTCCGCGGTGATGCGTGTGCGGTCAGGGGTTAGTTTTATGGATGCGGGCGGGTTTGCCGTTCGCAATGTTACGGAGTCTTCGCTGCCGTCGGGGCTGATACCAACGGCTTTCAATGTGCCGGCAGAATAGGGTAAAGTGAAGGACGCCTTGTATTCTTCGGCCAGCGTGCATTTTTTTTCGCCAATAAGATCGTCGTTCAAATAGAGCCGGACGGTAGGACACTTCGAATATACCTCGACTTCCATGTCCTTCCCTTCCCTACCCGGCCAGGTCCAGCTTTCCCAGGTCGGCCAAACGGACCAGACGGTTTCTCTTATTGTTCCGCTGTCGGGTTTTGGCTCGCGCACCGCCATATAGAGTTTCTCTGTGCCATTGTTCAAAATATTCCGGTAGTGCGAGATGGGTTTTCTTATTCCTATGAGATCGATATCGCCGCAATACGAACCGTGCCAGGGGAATTGTTCGGACTCCCAGAACTGTCCGTCCGGCTCGCCCGGATAGTTGTTCTTTCCTATGCCTGATTCGCCGAGATAATCCATCGCCGTCCAAACGAAGTCACCGATGAGATAGCTGTTTTGCCGGATGGTGTTCCAGTTAGTAAAGACATCGCGGGGGTAGGACTCCGTTTGTACGATGACTCTCGATGGCACGCGCTCGTGATCCGAGGCCGCGCGGAATAGCTGGTAGTTGTAGCCCGCCAGGTCCTGTACGGCGAAAAGCGGATCATAGATCTCCCATTCTTTATCCCAGGTGGTCATGGCCGAAGTCACCGGGCGTGTGGTATCGTACCGATGAACCAGCGAAACCAGGTTCTTTGCCGTATTGATCGCGTCGGGCGATTTCCTTTCGAGGATCTCGTTGCCGACGCTCCAGATGATGATCGATGGATGGTTGCGGTCGCGCAGCACCATCGAAGTCAGGTCGCGGCGCCACCATTCGTCAAAATACCGCGTGTAGTCATACGGGTTCTTCGCCTGGCGCCACCCATCGAAGGCTTCATCGATCACCAGGAGTCCAAGGTGGTCGCAGGCATCGAGGAACGCGATCGAGGGAGGGTTGTGGGATGTCCGCACGGCATTGAAGCCGGCGGCTTTGAGGAGTTGTATTCTGCGTTCTTCGGCCCGGTCGAAGGCGGCGGCGCCGAGACAGCCGTTGTCGTGATGCACGCAGCCGCCGTACAATTTCATGGGCTGTCCGTTGAGCAGAAATCCGTGCGCCGGCGAAAAGGCGATGGTCCGGATGCCGAATGTTGTTGAATATTCATCTTTTCGTTTGCCGTTTTGGGTAAGTTCGAGGCGGAGTTGGTAGAGACAGGGGCTATCCACCGACCAAAGCGAGGGTTTATTAACGATGATCGATGAGGTGACATTGCTTTCGCCTTTTGCGGGCAGCCAGATGCTCACTTCTTTTGAGGCGACGACCCGGTGGTTGGGATCGATGATCTTCGCGAACAGAACAACATCCGCCGTGGAGCTACCGCCGTTCTTAAGCAGCGCGTCGATATCAACGGTTGCTTTATCGGGAGTAGCATGGGGTGTTGTGATAGCCACGGCCCATGGGTCGATGTGTATCGGGTCTTTTACGGCGACGCGTACATGGCGGTAGATGCCGGAGCCGCTGTACCAGCGGCAATTGATCTGCTGGGAGTTGTCGACCCGAACGGCGATGACGTTTTGGGCGGACCAACGCAGCCAGGGTGTGAGATCATAACAAAAGCTCGTATACCCATAGGGGTGGATGCCGAGGGAATGGCCGTTGATGAATACCTCTGCATTCATGTATACGCCTTCGAAAAAGATGGATATTTCCTTGCCTTTCCAGGAAGGGGGTGTTTGGAATGTCTTCCGGTACCAGCCTATTCCGGTGGGGAAATACCCACCCGGGCCTTTGGAAGGGTTCTGCCGGCCGGGCGAACCTTCTATGCTCCAATCGTGCGGAAGGTCGATGTTCCGCCAGGCTTTGTCGTCGAAGGTGGTTTCGGCCGCCGCCTTCGGGTCGCCCGGGGAAAATTTCCAGTGGTCGTCGAAGAGGGTGCCCATGGCGTTTTCATGGCGTTGGGCATAGGCCGAATGATAGCCGAGGATGAGGAAAAACAAAAATGCAAATCTGCTGGCTGGCGTCATGGTCGTGAAGTTCAGGAAATTGGTTAAATAATTCACCTTTTAATTTCGTCCGGTGTGATCACGTCGAATTCCGCGTACCCCGCGGCGTCGTTGTTTTGCGTATTGCGCAAGGCGCGCAGCCGCAGATATCTTCCTTTAACAGCTGCGAATGTTCTTATCTGCCAGCCCGGGTTGTTCCGGATATTGGAAAACTCTCCTTTATCGGCCAGCGTCCATCGGGTGGTGTCCATACTCACATAAAATTCGTAACCGGTGATGATGCCGGCCGGCCAGCCCTGATCGGGCAGGTACCGGAAGCCAGCTATGATTTCTTCCTTTCCGAGGTCGATCACGAGGTCGAGGGGCATCTTTGCAGACTTTGTTTGCTGCCATGCCGTTCCGGGGTCGCCGTCGATGGCATATATGGATTTCGGATCGGCGCCTAGGATCTTCCAATTCCTCCTGCTAATATCGAATGTCTCGCGGCTTTCGGGGCTGGCCTTTTTTGAAATGGGGTCGTAGGCGATTGCCCGGACCGTGACTTTGCCGTCTGTGGGGAAGGGCCTATTGTATTTTGGCGATGCCGTACCCGGCTGTGTCCCGTCAATGGTATAATAGACCTGCGACTCGGGGTCGGCCGGTCTGATAAACACCTCTCCCGACTGTGCCCGTAAGATCGCCGGAGCATTTAGTAGCTGTGGTGCGTTGTATAACCCGATATTCGATATCAAGGGACAAGCTTTAGCGCTGGTAATCGTGAGACGAACCTTTTGCGCGGTCACTGCGTTGAAACGCAGGATGCGTTTATAACCGATGGTTGTGCCGGCGGTCACCCGCTTCCATTCGTCACCGGCGAACGCTTCGACCGTGAATGCTTTTACCCGTTGGCCAAGGGCGATATATTCCTGAACGAGGAAGCGGTTGAAGGTAATGGGCCGACCGAGATCAAGCGTCAGCGAGGCGGTGGTGACGCTGTCATCCGTAGCCCAATAACTCGCGGGGTCCTCGTCGATAGCCTTTTGCGCGGCGAATGCGACGGCATGTCCACGGACATTCGAGGCGGTAGCGCGGGCCCCGGATGCCAGGTTTACCGCCAATGTCTGCCTGACGGCCCGGGCAAAGGCCAACACTGCCTGCTGATCCGTTTCGTGGATAAGGCCGTGCCGGTCGATGGGGAAATTAAGCAAGAGGGCCCCGTTGCGGCCTTCGGAGCTGTAGTAGGTGTCCATAAGCTGCGGCAGGGACTTTACACGCGTGTCTTCGTAAGCATGATAGAACCAACCCGGCCGGATGGAGGTATTCACTTCCGCCGGCACCCAGGCATTACCATCTTCCAGCCCGTAATGCAACATGTTGTAAGGGACGTCGCCGGTATCGTTGAGCAGGCTCCAATTCGTCTCGCCGACATTTCCCGCTTCGGTGCCCACCCATCGAAGGTCGGCCCGGTCGCCGCCATCGTTCCAGATGACGGCCTTGGGTTGTAGTGATCTGACCAGTTTGTAGGTGTTGGGCCAGTCGTAATAGGTCTTTCTGTCGATGGTGCGCGTTTCCCGGGCGCCCCCATAATAACCGGAGCCGCCGTTAGCGCCGTCGAACCAGACTTCGAAGATATCACCGTAATTGGTAAGCAGTTCCCGGAGCTGGTTGCGGAAATAGGTGATGTATTCCGGCTTTCCATAGACCGCACTGTTGCGGTCCCAGGGAGACAGGTAGATGCCCAGCTTGAGTCCGTATTCCCTGCAGGCTTTCGCCAGGTCGCCGACAATATCGCCTTTTCCGCCGCGCCAGGGCGAGTGTTTTACGGAGTAATCCGTGTATTTAGACGGCCAGAGGCAAAAACCGGAGTGGTGCTTGGCTGTGATAATGATGCCCTTCATGCCTGCCTCTTTGGCTATACGGGCCCACTGGCGGCAATCCAGCTTGTCCGGGTTGAAGATCTTCGGGTCCTCGTCACCGTTTCCCCATTCCTGGTCTGTGAAGGTATTGACGGACAAATGCACGAAGGCGTAAAACTCCATTTTTTGCCAGCGCAGCTGATTGGCGCTGGGTATGGGGCCGCAAGGTTTGGGCGGGGCCGGCTGCGCGATGGCTTTTGCCGACAGCACCAGGAAAAGTCCTGCGATTAACTGGCTTCTTCCAAACATATCCTATTATTGTCAGGTTATCGACAAAGTTATTTCAAGACGACGAATTCCGGCTCATATGGTGGAATAGTGATATCTCCATCAAAATCTCTGTCGTAGAGCAGGCTACGTGAGGGGCCGGTCATTTTTATCCGTACGGGCTGCCCTGTTACATTCAAGTAGAGCACGTGATGCTCATCGATCTGCCGGGCCATTACTCCCTGCGGCACATCCGGTCCGCGGTGAATGGAAAGCGTATCGATGAGGTCATCGGCGAGCAGGCGCATCACTGCCGAACTTGCGGGCAGTCCGACATAGATGGCTCTACCCTTGCCATAGCGGTTGGAGGTTACGATAGGATAATCGCGATCCAGGCCGGTGATGCTGGCCATCACTTCCGCTTCGCGTGGCTCGATGATCTCGAACTTCGACGACTCCGTGAGGACAGGCTTGCCGTGGTAGGACAATTCTAATTGGTCGCCTTTGAGCCCTTTGCGAGAAAGCTCATTGAGGTCGGTCGTTTGCTCGTAGGAGGCGACCCTGATGCCGAATACGTCGTCTAGCAGGCCGGGGTGGGTGGAAGAAATTACTTTTCCGGTTTTGTCGAGTACGCCAGAGTTGCCTGTCATCACCACGGTGCCGCCCCTCCGTACAAAATCCCGTACTTTTCCGGCGGTGGCCGCATCCATCACCGAAATGCCCGGCAGCAAAAGCAGTTTGTAGTCCAGCGTGCTCCGCGCGATGTCGATGATCCGCGTATCGATGTTCCGGTAAGCGAAGATATCGAAACTGCTCTCCAGCTGTTGTTGGTGTGACTGGGAGAAATAGCCGCCTGCGATCACACTCGGGAAGGAGAAGGCCAGGCCGATCTCCGGCCGGGGTTTATAGGGAAAGTAGCTTTGGATCTTTTTAAACTCGGTGGCGATCCTGCGGTATTCTTCGTACTTGCGGTTCGGGATGCCGTCCCAGTCCAGCATGCCCTCGAGAAATTGTTCTTCGCCGCCGTGCATGCTTTGCCAGGTCCAGCCACAGACCATCTGGTTGCCGTAGAACAGTGAGGCGTAGGCTGATTTTCGGATAGACCCCGGCACCGCGGTCATCGTGGTGAATTCCGTGCACCAAAATGGGTTCGTGCTTTCGAATTGGATGCGCTCGATACCGAACAAGGCATCCATGACCCCGTAGTTCGTGGTGAGCGAACTCCCGGGATAAAAACCGCAGCCTTCGCGTGTCATCTTGCCCGAATAGGCGATGTTCGCATAGTCGAAAAATTTCATCGGGCTATAATACCAGGCATTGGTATTGACGAGGGCCTTTGGCGCGTTCGCGTTGACCTTGGCGATCACCTTCAGGAGAAACCCATTTACCTCGTCGGATATGAAGCGCCGGAAGTCCAGCATCCGTTCCGGGGCGCCCGTAACGCCACCGGATACTGGCAGACCGATCTCATCAAAATTCCCGATGCGTCTCGACCAACGCTGGGTCGCCCAGGCGCGGTTCAAACTATCCAGGCTACCGTACTTGCGCCCTAGCCAGGTGATAAAGCGGCGGCGCACCGAAGCCGAATAGGAGATCGGCCCGTCGCCCGACTCGTTATCGATGCCGAAGGCCAGCAATGCCGGATGCCGACCGTAATGGCGCGTCAGCGAATCCGCATACTGCAACGCGTATCGCTGGTAGTCCGGGTCGCCCACGTCTTCCATATACCGGTGGTTGGGGTACAACCGGTTCCCGCTTGCGTCCGTTATGTCTATGGAAGGATATTTATGATGCAGCCAGAGCGGGGCAGGGCGCACTGCAATGTCGAGGATGACTTTGATACCCGCCTTTTCCATCTCATCCATCACCTGGTCAAACCAGGCAAAGTCAAATTTCCCTTCGGCCGGCTCATAGCTGTCCCAGGCGAGGTGCCCCATCCTGACGACTTTGAATCCGGCAGCCTGCATAAGCGCGATGTCGCGTTTGATTTTTGCAGGGTCCTTATCGTCGTGCGGATGATAGTTGGCGCCCACATATAGCTCCTGGGCATATCCAATACCGCAGCGGGAAGCAATAAGGAAGATAAGAAAGAAGAATGCCGCCGATGTTCTAAACTTACTTTTCATGACTTATTTTATTGGCTTGTACACGAAGTTTCTAAACGTAACAGTGCCTTCCCCAATGGCGCAAAGGCCGATGCGCACCGCCAAAAATCCACCTAAAGCATTGTGATCAAACCCCGAGATATCCAATGAATTCTGTATCTTATTCCATTTATCGCCGTCGGTGCTATAAAACATCGCGACGATATTGTCGACATTTTTCAGGCGAAGGAATACGTGATTGGTCACCACATTTTTTTCCGCCGGGAATTGCCAGCCATGTAAATTTCCCAGGATATCGCCATTCTTTACAAGAATACCCGAAGATGTGCTTTCGTTATAAAAGACGACCAGTCCGCCGGTAGCTCCGCCTTCAAGGATCATTTCCACCTGGGCTGTGTAGGAGTGGCCGGACGGCAGGAAAAGTAGTGGGGAACAATTGCCGATAGCATTCCCTTTGGCTTTCACGACCAGGCCATTCCCGGACAGATGAAACCTGGAGGTATCATATTCGCCAAAAAATTTCCATAACGCTTTAAGCTGGTTGCCGTCAAATTTATCTTCCAGCATGGCATGGGACCGGGAGGGGCCCAACGCCGGTTCCTTAATGGGCTTATCCGCTGCAATGCCATCGGGTATTTTATACCAGCCGTCCTTTGTCCATTCGACGGGCAGGAGCAAGGTCTGCCGGCCCATGTCATAATATCCATTTTCGTAGGCATGAAACACCATCCACCATTTCCCGAGGGCATCTTCAAACAAGGTGCCATGACCTTTCGAGCGCCATCTGTCGGCGGGATTTGTCGTCCTGACAATGGGATTGTAAGGAGAATTTTCCCAGGGGCCGGACAAGGATTTTGAACGTGCGGAGATGACCATATGCCCTGTTGCCGGGCCGGCTGTTCCTCCTTCCGCAACGGTGAGATAATAATATTCCCCTTTTCTTATCAGTTTAGGGCCTTCCAAACAAAAACATTCTATGGTCCAATCACGGGGAATGGGCCACCCGCTATAGGAGCTGCGGAGATCCCCTGTAACGGAAAGTCCGTCATCCGACAGCGGAACATAGCCGCCGCTGCCGAAAAACAAATACCTTTTCCCCTTCTCATCGACGATATGCCCGGGATCGATGTTGCCGACTTTCAAATCGACGGGATCGGTCCATTTACCATTGATGGAATCGGCGGTAACGACATAGTTCGTCCCATTGGCAGGGAAATAGATATAATATTTGCCTTTGTACTTCACAAGATCCGGAGCCCACACGGAACCGACATATTTATGCAGGGCATTGGTTACAGGGGTCCAGTTAATCAGATCTTTCGAGTGCCAGATCAGCAACCCGGGATAATATTCAAAAGACGAATGCACCATGTAATAATCGTTCCCGTCCCGAAGAATGCTTGGATCGGGGTGGTCGCCTGCAAGGATGGGATTCTCATAAAAACCGGCGCCTTTTGCAACAGCTCTGTTTTGGGCAGCGACGGAAAGAGAAAGGAGGGCGAAGAACGAAAAAATAAGTGGTGCTTTCATATTGAACAAGACATTATAGTTTGATCAGCTTCAGCAGGTAAACATCGTTTTCCCGGAGATCGAGCGTCGTGGAAAACGGGGCCCCGTCCTTCACGGTCACCAGTTCGCGCAGGATGGGCGATCCGTCGTTCTCCTTTCTGATCTGTTCCACCTGCTGCCGGTCGAGTTGGTTGGGTTTGCCCATCCGCAGGTAGGTAGCGTACGCATCGTTGCACCGGTAGCCGGTTTTGTATACTTCGACAGCATACATGCCCGCGGGAACGTGGTCGATGCGTAAGGTGAGCTTTCCTTTCGATGCGGCGGGCAGGTCGCGGATATAATAATCCTGGTTATTCACCGAATCCACTGGCTGGGTGATGGTAAAATCCCAGGCGAGGACCTGGATATTGCCTTGAGCGTCCTTGCATACCCAGGAAGAAGCATCTTTATTGGCCAGCTCGATGTTTCCGAGCTGGTTCAGGAATTTGTATGCGTAGAAAACGGGCTTTTCGATCCCCTGGATAGTGAGCATTCCAAACCCGCCATGAAAGGGTGTAAACCGCGGGCCGGGCTCTTCGAAAATGTCGGTAAACACCCAGTACGACATGGAATTCGCGGCGTTCCCCACCTGCCTGAGCTTTTGTAGCACGTAGGGGGCCTCGATATAACTATCATGGATCGGGTCGGCAGGGGTATAAGAGGCGCTCCATTCCGTATAATGCAGTTCGAGGTCGGGCATCGCCGATGCGGCGATCTCGCGGCGGCTTTGGAGGACATCGCCGCTGACGCTCATGGGGTTTTTGTCCAGCACGGTCCCGGCGTGGCCGTACTCGTCGAGGAATCCTTGCTTTACGCCGTAAGCATGGGTGCTGATGAAGTCAAGGGGCACGTTGTTCTTATGGCAGTATTGGATCATTTCCGGTTCCCATGCCGCGCCTGCCGTAGCGGGGCCGCCGACTTTATAAGCCGGGTCGACCGCCTTGATGGCTCTGGCTGCGTAGGTATACAGCTTGAAGTAATCCTGCTGCGTGCCCGCCCAGAAACCGTCGAGGTTGGGTTCGTTCCATACTTCAAAGTACCAGGTCTTCACCTCATCCGAGCCGTACCGCCGGGTGAAATGTTCAACAAGGGCACGTACGAGCCCGGCCCATTTGTCATAGTCTTTGGGGGGGGTCACGTTGCCGCGCCACCAGAAGATGGTTTTGTTGCCGCTGGCCAGCGGAGTCGGCATAAAGCCCAGTTCGACAAAGGGCTTCATGCCGATGCTTTGTAAGAAATCGAATAAAACATCGACGTACATGAAATTATACTGTGGTTTTCCATTTTTATCTTCCGAGTAAACGGCCATCTCGTCCGTCAACAGGCCGTGCATGCGGATGTAGCGGAATCCGCATTCTTTGTGGACATAGGTCAGCTGTTGCTGCCAGTCCGCCCGCAGGCCTTCGGCTGCCCGTCCGGCGCCCACGCAGTCGTTGAACATCGTATTTAGCGGACGGGCAGTCTTATTGAAATCCACATTAATGGTCCTTTCCTGGGCTTTCGATTCCAAGGTAAGTGAAGACAGCAAGATGACAAGTAAGAGCAATTTCCTATTCACTTTAAAAGCTTTATTTTTTTAATGCGCACCGGCAAAAATGGCGTTGACGGTGCGGGTGTCCTTTACGGTATCAGCCGACCTGTCCACCATCCCGCCCGTCTCCCAGAAAAATGGCTTGAGGCCATGAGCGATCGCCTGTTTTGTGTTAAACGTTATCCAATAATCCACTGCGTCATTGTGGGTTGGGAGGTCTTTAGGGGTGGTTCGGCGGTAGGCCCCGTACTCGCCCATGAGGAAAGGTATTCCTTTGTCCACGAATTTAGCCTTCATACTGTCGAAATAGGTCATCAGGTAGTCTTCCTCGCCCCAGGTGGCGTTGCGATCGGGTTCGATGGCGGAATGGTGCCCGGCGCCCCAGTAATAAAACATCTTACCCCAGGAGGCGTCCGAACCCAAAATGGTAAATTGGGAAGGTGTGTAGTCGTGTTCTTCGAAAGCCATCCGCGCGGGTGTGGGGTCGACGGGAAAATTGTTGATCAGGTTGGATGGCGCCTGCACTACCAGCACCCGGTAGGTGTTGTGTCCTCCGGTGGAGCGCACGGCGTCGACAAAGCTCTGGTGATAAGACAACAGTACATTCATCTGGGCGGCGTTGGTAGGGTCTGGTTCGTTGGCGCTTGCAAACATCAGGTGCTCGTCGAAATCCCGCATTTTGGTGGCTATTTGTTCCCAGAATGCTTTTTGTTTCGCATTGATGCTATCCGCCCGGGCGCCGGTGGCGGAACAATCGAGCCAGCCGCCATCCCAGTGGATATTCAGCAGTACGTAGAGATTGTTGCTTATGCAATACTGTACCACATCGTGTACCCGCTGTAGCCAGTTCGGATCTATATGGGCTGTCGACTTATTATCGACATGGAAGTCCCAGGCACAAGGGAGCCTAACGGCATTGAAGCCCAGGTTTTTCATATACGCCACATATTCGGCGGTGATCGGCGGGTTGCCCCATCCCGTCTCTCCCCCAGGCGCTTCCAGGGTGTTGCCAATGTTCCAGCCGACTGTGATGTTATTGGTCAGCTGAACCGCCGTGCTGGTCATCCCGGTGGAATCCGGCGGTAGGGGCGAGACATTGTAAGACGGGTAAATGGAGCCGGCTTGTGAGACGATAATACGCCGGGACTGACCGTTGGTTGCCGTTACTACAAGGATCCCGCTGCGCGTGGCGCCGGACGTATTCGGACTCGAGGTCAGCTTGATGGTTGCCGTGCCGCTGCTGCCATCCGACTCGCTCAATTGCAACCAGGCGGAAACCGGGTTATCGATGCTCCACTGCGAGTTGCAGGTGATGATTACCGTGGAGTCGGCGCCCTGGGTCTGAAAACCGATGGTGGATGCGGAGACGGATAATTGGGGTGTGCTGCCCGGACTTTTTTTGCATCCCAGTGAAAAAGTGGCCACCACGAGGGTGGCCACCAGTACGTGTGCAAGTATTGTTTTCATAAGTTTTTTTTATTTTAAAGTCCGGCACCGGCGCGCAGCGAGTCCAGCGCCTGCTGATCGTATATGACGTTGTTTTGCCGGTCGATGAGATCATAGTACGCGTCCCAAAGGAACAACGGTATGCCATTATTCCTGGCGGACTGTGTAACGTACCGGAAGAAATGCGACCTGGAATTCAAGGACAGGATAGAATCCGCTGGATTACCCGTCAGCGTGGCATTGTGTCGCGGCACACCCATTTCACCGATGAGGACCGGTATATTGTTTTTTACGAACCTGCTTTTCATATAACTCCAGGTACTATCGATAAAGGATTCTTCGGTGTTCGCGGTAGCATTTCTCGCGGGCATGTCCTGCGAGTGGTAATTAGCGCCCCAAAAGCACCACTCGTTGCCCCAGGAAGCATCGGCCGATAGGATGGCGAAGTTCGGAGGCGAGTACCAATGCACTTCCAGTACCAGTTTATTCGGGATGGGGTCGACCGGCATACCCGGCACCCCGATGAAATAATCCGCCAGGTTCACCGATGTCGAGGGAGCCTGGATGACCAGGGTGCGATAGGCGTTCTTTCCGCCGGTGGAGCGCACGGCATTGATAAAGATCTGGTGGTAGTTCTCCAGCAGCGTGCTGGAGGGTAGGTCGGTAGCGTTCGGTTCATTAGCGCTGGCAAACATCAAATGTTCATCAAAATCGCGCATTTCTGTCGCTATCTGTTCCCAATAGGCCCTTTGTTTTGCTTTGATCGTGTCCAATTTGGCGCCGGTCGCGGTACAATCGAGCCAGCCGTCGTTGACGTGGTCATTCAGCAAAATGTACATGCCGTCATTGACGCAGTATTGCACGACTTGTTTGACCCTGCTGAGCCAGGCTGTATCGATGGCTCCCGTGCTTTGATTGGCATGCCCGTTCCAGGCGCATGGGATGCGAATCGCATTGAAACCGCTGCTTTTTACCAGATCTATGAGGGCTTGGGTGATCACAGGATTCCCCCACCCGGTTTCGCCGCCGGGGGCTTCGAGTGAATTGCCGAGGTTCCAACCCAACTTCATATCCGCGACCAGCTGGGCAGCGGTGCTGCTCATGCCGGAGGGATCGGCGGCGATCGGCGAAGTGTTGTACGATGGAAAGATCGGGGGAAGCTGGATTACCGTAACCCGCCTGCTTTGGTCGTTGGTGAAATTGATGGTCAATAGCTGGGAACGGCTGGTCCCGGTGGTATTTCCCGCCGCCGACAAGTTAATCGTCGTACTACCGCTGTTGCCCGAGGCCTGGCTTAGATGCAGCCAGCCAAGACTACTGGTATCGATGGTCCATACGGCATTCGAAGTAAATGTCAAGGCTACGGTCCCACCGTTTTCGGGTATGGTATCGGTGATATTGGAAAGGGTAATGGGGGAGGTTGTTGTTGCGGTTTTGTGGCAGCTAAATGCCATAAAAATCGAACAAGCAATTAGTATTCTTTTCATATTGGTTTTATTATTTGATCTGTACAACCCTTATATTATCGAAAGCGCCATAAAAGCCGGTGGCCGTGGACGACGAACTGTAGTTATGGATATACATGGTACACGAGCTTTGTCCCGTTGAACCGGTAAGGTCCGTAATGGCGGTTAGCGGGGCTCCCTCGCCATCGCCGAGTGTAGGGTCCTTGGCCCGGAATGAAGTCAAAGGAATGGTCACTGTCATCCAGCCTTTCGTTGAATACGGCGCGGTGACGGTGGGCGATATCTGCCAGGGCTCCCAACGGGCTATATAGGTGCCGACCCCGCTTTGAATATCGAACGACCCGCCATTCCAGCCATTGGGGATGCTTACTTCGAATTTAAATGCCCAGTTGCCGGGAGGATCGCCAAGATTGGCCGTCGGTACCCACTGCGTTGAACCCATGAGTAAGGCATAACTGGAATAAGTATTCCCTTCCCCGCTGGCCAGGATGCCTGTTTTCAGCGTCAGGTATTGACTCGAGTTACCCGGAAAGTCGGGGCTGCCGCTGGTCAGCGAGGCGCCACCCCACCATGACCAGTCAAATTTGCCACTCCATTCAAAATTCGATATCGCCCCCGTTGCAATATCGTTCACGTTGTACACCGTAGTTGCGGTTCCGAATGCCGTCGTCACGGATACGGGCCCGGGTTGCATCAGCGTGGGCACAATAAAGCCTACCGAGCTTCCATCGGCGGAGGATGCAAACGAGGTGACGTCGGCGCCGGCAAAGGTCAGCGTTTGAATGTTCTTAAGATAGGTACCGTAGACATATACGGAATCGCCGGGATTGGCATTTTCGTTGGAAACGGCGACGATCGTTGGCGTCGCCACTATTTGGAATGTGGCGGTCCCAGTCTTTGTAGCTATGACCACCTGCTGATTGGTCGTTTGTGCAGGCATGACAAAGCCAAGCGAAGTGCCGTCGGGACTCGATCTAAACGATGTAATGTTGGTTCCCCCGTAGGAAAAGTATTGAACCAATAGGAGGTTGGAGCCTTCAATAAAACAAGAATCGCCGGGGTTTGCAAATACATTCGAGATAGCTGTAATGACCGGTGCGGCGGGCCCTAATTTAAAAGGGAATGTCGTTGTGCCTGCCGCGGTGGTGTACTTGATCGTATATAGCTTGGTGGTGTCTATCGTTGTGAATACGATCGCAGGTATTTGCACTACCGCGTTGTTCGACGAGAACAGGGCGTTGTTGATAGCAGCCGGAACGCCATCGAATTCTATATCGACGGCATTTTGCAGGTGCTGCCCGGTGATCACTACCCATTGGCCATTGGGCGCGAGGCTGGTGAGTAGGGTATCGTTCGGCGAGGCTACATAGTTTCTGACGCCCGTGATGTTGGGCGCGGCGCCTGTATTTTTTTTACAAGCCGGCAGGAAAGCTACCGCAAGCAGGATCAGCGGCAACACTAACAAGCGGCTAATTGAAATATTGTTCATAGTCATCCTATTTTACGTAGTTGAATTAATAATAAGGTACCGGCGGTTGTACGAGTTTCGGATCGGCCGTGAGCTCGGAGGCGGGGATCTGCATGGTAAATGCGCTGATCGTTGCCGGAACGACGGCCGGGGCGGTGGTTGTATCCGGGGTGGCTAATTGTTTGGTAGGATCGTAAGAGAAGGTCATCCTTTTTTGGTTGTTGATGATCCCTACCGCCTTGTCCGGATTGTAGTAGGAAAGTCGTACGAGGTCCAGCCAGTATTGTCCTTCAAAACCCAGCTCGATCCTTCTTTCGCGCATAATGGTGTCGGCATCCAGCATTGGAGCGGGGTCCACGCCGGCTCTTGCACGTACTTTGTTAAAATACAGCAAGGCGTCCGCGTCGGTGGTGCTGGCGTTGTTGCCGAGGATGGCTTCGGCATATACGAGGTACACGTCGGCCAGCCGGAGGATCGGGTTATGTTCGACGGAGGACCAGATATCCATGGTCGGGGCGTTGTTGTCCTTTTCGTTGCCGATGATGTGCTTTTTCATCGATACCCCGCTTGCGGTAAAACCGCCGCCGGCCGCATTCAATTCAGGATAATAATCGCCGTTGCGGAAAACGGTGGCTAGCCGCCTGACGGTATCTTTCCAGGTATAATTCTGGTAAAAGTCCCAGGTGGGTTTCAAGGCCGTCCATGCACCCGTGTTCTGCGGGTTTATACTGCTGCTGGGCGAAAAGGTCAGCCAGTCGTTGCCATTGCCATAACCAACACCTGCTGCCCACTGAAGCGCGAATAGCGATTCGGAGTTGTCGTTGTTTTGTGCCCTGAAAAGGTTATAATAGCTGGGGAACAACGTCAACCCACTGTTTTTGCACACGTTGCCGGCATATTTTTGGGCGCTGTCCAGCAGGGCCTGGTCGCGGGTGCCGCCGCTTTGCCCCAAACCGGCCACCGTGAGATATACTTTGGCCAGCATGCCCTGCGCAGACCAGGTGGTTACCCGGCCCGTTTCATCCGCGGCGGGAAGATTTTTCGTCGCGAAGGTGAGGTCGTTGATCACAAACTTATAGACGTCCGAGACAATGTTGCGGTTGAGCAATGGATTTGCGATCAGCTTGGTATTGTCCTCGATGATGGGCACCGCGCCCCAATAAACAGCCAGCTGATAATAGGCCACGCCCCGGATAAACCTGGCTTCGGCTATAGCCGCATTTTTATCGGTAGCGGAAATCGTCGGGGAGGCCAGTTGTTGTATGGCGTTGATAGTGGTGTTGCATTGTGCTATCACATTGTAAAGCCCGCTCCAGCCGCTGGATATGACGCCATTTTGGGCGGTGATGGTACGGGTGAACAGCTGAACGAGGTCGCCGTTATAGGCATAATAGGCATTCCCGCTCAGGACATCGCCGAGTTGCAACAAGGCGCCGTTATGCCATGCCCACCATGGGGAACCGCCGTACAGGCTGGCCGTGACCAGCCGAAGATCGGAGGTAGTATTGTAATAAGAAGTAGCACTTATCTGGGAGGTCGATGGACGCTCCAAAAAGCTCTTTTTGCATGCTGTCATTGTTGCGGCAACAAGCAGCGTAATTAGTATCTTATTGTAGGATTTCATTTTAATACTTTATTTAGCAAAGGTGATGTTTGCGCCGATGGTATAGGTCCTGGCCTGAGGGTAATATCCCTGGTCCCAGCCGGCCTGCAAGGGGTTCCATGAACCGATCTCCGGGTCCATGCCCGAATAGTTGGTAATGATAAAAGCGTTGGTCACCGTAGCGAATACCCTAAATGATTGCAAGTGCATCATTGACAAGGCATTTGGGGGCAGTCGATAGCCGACTGTGATGTTTTTGCACCGGAGGAAGGAGCCGTCCTCGATGAACAAATTGTTAGGCCGGTTATTGTCGTTCGTGTTATCATTCCGCAATCCCACGACCGTTGTATTCGGGTTGGTTACGTAGGAATTGTTAATGTCGGTTGCGGAGCCATTGGGATTTATCAAAGCCACTCTGGCATAGTTCAACACCTTTGAAAAATAGTTGGTATTGTTTTGCGAATTGGTTTGCGCCACCGCGATCTCATTGAATACTTTGTTACCGACGCTGCCACTGAAGAAGATATTCAGATCGAAATTCTTATAGGAAAAGGTATTGTTGATCCCAAACTGGAATTTCGGGATGGGAGAGCCCAAAAAGGTCTGGTCCCTTGAGTCGATAACCCCATCGCCGTTCAAATCTTTGAACTTCCGGTCGCCGTACCAAATTCCGCCGCCCGCCGAGGATATCGGATAAGGGTTGCCGCTCTGGTCTACCGGCAGGGCATGTTTTTGGAAGTCCGTGGGTTTTGCAAACATTCCGTCGAACAGGTAGCCATAAAATTCGCCGATGGGCTTCCCGACCACCGTTTTTTCGATGATATCGTTGATCACGTACGACTTTTCGCTCAGGTTAGCCTGTTCACCGGCGCCTAAGCTGAGTATTTTGTTGACGTTACGCGATACGGTAACATTGGTCTTCCAGGTAAAATTCCTGGTGATAATATTGGTGGTGTTGACACCGAAGTCAAAGCCCTTGTTGCTGACGGCACCGACATTGACGTAGGGCGCCGCCATCGATCCGGGCGAATAGCCGGCGGTAGTACCGGAGTACAGCGGCAGGGGGATCTTTAATAAAAGCCCACCTGTCTTCCGGTAGTAAGCGTCGAACGAAAAGCTTATCCGGCTATTGAGAAATGAGGCGTCCAATCCTGCGTTGTAATAATTTGTTTTTTCCCAGGTCACCTTAGCATTTGCGAGATTGCTTTGAAATTGAGCTATACCCGACAAGCCGTTGGTTGCCGATTGCAGTTGTGTCACATAGGTGTTGCCCGGTATGCCCTGGTTGTTCGTCAATCCGTAACCCAATCTCAATTTCAATTCGTTGATCACCGTTACATTTTTCATGAACGCCTCGTTATTGAGCTTCCAGGCCAATGCGCCTGACCAGGTAGTCACCCAGCGGTTGTTAGCGGGAAAGTTGGAAGACCCATCGTTGCGTACATTCCCGGTGAGCAAGTATCTATCCTTCCAGGAAAAATTGATCCTGCTGAAATAGGATTCCTGGGACGAGCCCAGACCATTATCGCCCGAGTTCCTGGCCGTAGTAGCGTCGCCCGAGCTAACGGTTTGCACATTGTTCGAAGGGAAATTCGACCGGCTGCCGTAGAGGTCCTCGTAATTCGACGACTGGGCTTCGTGCCCCACAAGGGCATTGAGGTTGAAATCGGTGAAATAGTGCGTATACGTCAGGTAATTGCGGATGACCGTATAAATGTTTTGGTTGGTAGAGGAGGAACCACTGCTAGTGCCGTTAGTAACTTTGCCAAAAACATAGGTTGGGGTAAAGTAGTCCAGGCTGCTGAAATCGAAATTACCGGACACCTCGTTGCGAAAGGAGAGGTCTTTATAAAATTGTATTTCCGCATAGGCATTGCCGAAGAGCTGATTTCTCTTCCGCTGGTTTTTGACCAGCTCGGCTAACCCCACCGGGTTAAGGACGGGAGTGACCCAACCGCTGGTGTTGGTGACACCACCCCAGGAACCGTCGGGGTTTTGCACGGGAATGTCGGGCGTAAGGTTCAATGCGGCGTTGATCACCCCCGAGGATGTTGTATTCACGTTTTCAAAAACATGCGCCATTTGCAGGCTGGTTCCTACTTTTAGCCAGTTGGTCGTCTTATTATCGAGGTTCAGCCGCACGGAAATCCGTTGAAAATCGGAGCCGAGCGCCATGCCCTGTTGCTCGAAATAGGAGCCCGATAATAAATATTGGGTCCTGGCATCGCCGCCGCTGACGGTAACGGTGTGGTTCATCTCCGGTGGTTTGCGGAACAGCGCTTTCTGCCAATCGGTACCATGGCCCAGGTATTTTGGATTCGCGAATTCAGGCCGGGAATCGAAGCCCCACACCTGCGCGCGGGCGTTGATAAAGGTGGCAAACTGCTGTAGGTTCATGGTAGGGAGCCTTTTGGGTATCTCCTGGTAGCCGGCATAGGCGTCATAATTGATCTGCGGTGCTCCTGCCCGGCCTCTTTTGGTCGTGATAACGACGACGCCGTTGGTCGCCTGCGAACCGTATATAGCGGTTGCGGAAGCGTCTTTCAGCACGTCTATCGATTCTATTTCGGAAGGGTTGATCGTATTCAATGGATTGGAACCGTTGCCCGGATCGTTAACGGTTGGAATAATCACGCCATCGATGACATACAGAGGGGCGGTGGAGCCGCTGACCGACGATACGCCGCGGATCTGGATAGATACGCCGCCGCCGGGTTGTCCCGATACCTGCTGGACGACGACACCGGCGACTTTCCCCTGGAGGGCCTGGTCGAACGTCGTGGGCTGGGTTTTCATGAGCTCCGCGCCGGAGAGAGAAGAAATAGCTCCCGTGAGGTCCGGGCGGCGCGCCTTTCCATACCCGATGACGACGACGTCGTTAAGCTTGCTCTTATCCTCCAGTTCGAGGCGGATGTTTACCGACTGCCGGGCCCCCACCCTGATCTCTTTGCGCAAATACCCGACATAGCTGATAATGAGCACATCGCCATTTTTGGCCTCCAGGGCGAACAGGCCGTCCTTGTCCGTTTGGGTCCCGCCGGCGCGTCCCCTGACGGTAACGCTGGCGCCCTCGAGCGGTTTGTCGTCGGGGGCGACGATTACTTTTCCGGTGATTTTTTTGGAAGGGAGCGGATTTTGGGCATATCCGCCGGCAGAAAAGAAAAGAAGAGGGAGCGCGCACCATACTAAATGCAACAACGCTCTTTTGAGATTTCGCTTTTTCATATGCAATCGTCTTGGTTTTAAGATCGGCAACTCATGTGCAAGATGGCATCGGTTACCTCATCGATTCAAAAATAATTTGATATGTCCAAAGGCACGGTAGTACAGCAAGTATATAAGGGTGGCAAATTGTTCACCATGGGGGTATAATTCAGGTATATTTTGGGTATCATTCGTTAACAGCCGGCACCTTACCGGCTACTTTTACACCCGATGGCCGTCGAGGCCAACCTTACGTACGTAGTAAATGGCTGTTCAGGAGGAGTGCAAATTCAAAGCTTTCTGAATCTCGCGGAAGGAGGAGACGGAAGGGCTACTTCTTGATGATCTTGCGCACTTCGTGACGGTGCGCGCCGTCGGCCGCCACGAAATAGATGCCCTTTACAAACCCGCTCATAGGGATATCCAGGGTAGCTGGTGCAACCGTGGTCACCGTGAGCAGTAGTTGTCCCTGGCTGTTGAGCAGCCGGATCCTGACTGTGCCCCCGGCACTGGAAAGTACAAGATGGAGCCTGCTGACTGCAGGATTGGGATAGACAGTGAACAAAGAGGGTGTGGTGTCTTTGGCGAAGCCGACCGAATGGATGTCGGACCAGATGGTCGTACCGTCGAGGTCGACCATCGCCAGCCGGTAATAATTCATCGCCGGGAGCGGGTTAGCATCTGTAAACGAATATTGTTCCGGGCCGGATGTGCCGGCGCTGCCCGCTACGGTGCCGATGGAAGAAAAGTTCTGGCCGTCGCCGGAGCGTTCGACCGTGAAGTGGCTGAAGTCGGTTTGGGTCATGGTGGTCCATTGCAGGATGGCGTTCATGCCGTCGGCGTAAGCGGTGAAATTGGAAAGGGTTACCGGCAGCGCGATGGCAGAGCTGCCGTAGAGGATCGTATAGTAGCCATTGGCGAGGCTGGAGGCCGTGACCTTAAAGGAGACAATGCTGGTAGTGGAAGTGGCAGAAAGGGTCGTAACGAGTTTGTTAGTACCTGTAGCAAATGTGCCGTCGGTCGCATTGTATAGAAGCGCAAACGTATTGGCGGTATTGAATGAGCCGCCGTTATAATCAGGGAAATTAAAATTGAGGGTCACGGCGCCGGTGGCTGTCCCGCCGGTGAGCTGCACATTCCAGCTGCGGTTCCAGCGGCTTAGCGCACTGGCGCTGGTGATCCCCGGAATAGTAGCATTGGTAATTACCGTATTGGCCTGACCGTTGTGGGCGGCCATCGAATAGCCGGCGGCCGAGAGGAAATCGGCTGCGGTGGTACCGCTGCTGAAACCAAGCCCGTCCGTGGACCCGGAAACATCGGCCGTGAAATTATCCGTGGCGCTGGTATAACCGATGCCCACGAGATTGGTGGTATAAGAGGTCGTGGAAGGAGGGATATAGCCCGACACGCTCACCGCCTGGTTCCATTTTGCGGAAAGATAGTTCTCGATGATCACGCGTTGAGTGGTATTAAAGGCGGTGTTGTACAGCAGGATCTCCGACATGGTGCCGGAAAAGTAGCTGTCTGCCGCCCAATTGCTTCGGCCGATATAGTTGGAAGTCCGGGCGATGGCGTTAGGAACATGGGTGCTGGAACCTGCCTGGCCGCCGGAAGCCTGCGCGGCGCCGGCGAGGTAATGATTGACTGCGGTAAGAGACCCGGCCGCTCCGGCCGCCTGGACGGCCTCATAAAGGTCCTCGGAACCATTGACGATGGGATTGGTGGTAGTCCAGGTTTGATCGCCGGTAGCGCCGTTCCAGCCTTCGTAATAGGCATTGGCTGAATTGCTAAAGCGGCCCATCATGAAATTGTTCGATCCTGCCCCATTCGCAAAGTCGAAGACACGCTGCCAGGCCTGGCCCGCCTGGAGGGCGCCGTAGCTTACCTGGTTAAATCCTGTGAACCCGGAGGTAAAAGCAATAGAGGCGGAGAGGTTGGCGATGCTTAGGTATTGGGAGCTCGTGGAAGTAAATGTCACCGCGGGCAGGTTGGATGGATTGCCTGTCGCGCTATAGGTGGGTTGGTTACCGCTAGTAGCCTGTGTAAAGTTATTTCCGTTGCCGCTCAGGTCCGCCCACCCGCTAACTTGAATAGGACCGTTCAGGGTAATGGACGAGCTTTTATTGGCATCGAGCCAAAGGAAAAGATTGGAGTTGCCCAATCCGCCCGGATAATATGCTTGAGCTGAAGCCTGCAAGGCGATGAAACAGCAAAAGAATACCGAACCGTAGGTACGAAAATATCTCATACTCATTTGATTATCCACTACACAATTTTTGCCAAGGCGCATGGACACTGGAATCCAAAACTAATTTACGAAAAAAACAGCTGTAGTAATATTCTTAATTCTCTTCCGATTTTTCCCTCCGTCTACTTTTAACTTTTCACTGCACGGTCATCGGTAAAGAATGGCGTACAACCAGGCCCTTAAGGGCTTTCAGGCCGTAGCTAGGGAAAGTTTGGTGGAAGATCGTCTGGCCAGTCAGCAACCGGCACAGGGGGCTGCGGATGGCGTGGCGGCAAAAGCATTTGGCGTCCAGGCCATTTCTCAAAACTTTTTAATCGACCCCAATGGACTTATCATTGGCAAGACCTTGTTAGGGAATGCGTGGGATTCCAGGCTAAGCGAACTACTTCGATGAAGTCAGGCCACTCACATTGCGGTTCAGCACTATGGCAAAGATGCGGATATTATCATCGGCGGGCGGAAAGCTTATCCTGATCTCCCTTTTATGATCCTGCGAAAACGAGATCTTTGAACTTCGGCCTACTTCATACGCCCTGATAATCCTTTGGCCGGGATTTACGGCCGGGAGAGTAAACGTATTCTTTTTAAAATCGTCCAGCAGAAAAACATAAATGGTACTATCCCGATAGGCAAATCCAAATTGGCCGTCCTTTGGATCCCAGGGTCCCCCAAAGGTGCCGTAGATCGCCTCTGCCCGCGGACTAAGCCAGGCACCGGTTTCTTCCAGCAAATGAGTGATCGCATTGCTGATCACGCCGTGCCGGTCCGGCCCGACATTCAGCAGTAACGACATATTCCGGATCGTTACATCGGCGATCATGCGCTTTATCCCCGCGAAAGAAATCAGCTGATTGGTGTCTTCCATAGCGCGGGTATATCCCCAGGCGCCGCCCATCGTCATACATTTTTGCCAGATCTCCTTTGTGCGGACGGGTCCCGTGATAGGCGCGCTTCCCTCCTCACTTTGGAAATCGCCCATCCAGCCGGACCGGGGGTTCACAATAATGTCGGGTTGATATTTGCGCACGAGGCCCATGAGACCGAGCGGTTTTCCGGAAGCTGAATCGATGTCCTGAAAATAAGGGTTCACCGGCCAGGGATTGGTAGGGCTCAGAAACTTGCCCGGCTCCCAAAAATAGGCGGCATCCGCGTCGGTCCCCTGCTGTGCAAGCCAGCCGCCATCCCAGAAGATCATATCGATCTTACCGTAGTTGGTCATCAGGGTTTTGGTGTCTGCATACAGGCCCTCTTTCATCAAGCGGGCGTTCTCCTTGTGCGAGGGATCGGTGGCATAATTCCACCTGTTCTTCTTTGCATCTGTACCGGTAACGTCAAAATAGCCGGGATAGCGCCAATTGATCAAGGTCTTATAAAGACCCACTTTCAGACCCGCTTTACGGCAGGCATCTGTATATTCCTTTACAAAATCCCTGTTAAGCGTTTGTTTGCTGGTAAACGAATTCATATAGCGGCTATCGAACAGTGCATATCCGTCATGATGCATGGCGGTGAGACACATATATCTCATTCCCGCCTTTTTCGCCAGCGCCGCCCAAGCACCAGCATCGAATTTATCCGCTTCGAAATATTCGTCTCCGGAGGAGGGATAGGCCAGCTCCCTGTATTTATACACCGGGACTGCCGCGTTTTCCATATACCATTCGCCCCTCGCCGGACCGGCATATAAGCCCCAATGTATGAACATCCCGAAACGGGCATCCAGCAGCCATTTCACTTTATCGTTGGGCTGTTGTACCAGGCCATATTGGGATGCCGGGATCCGTTTTGGCAGGGAGTGTATTCCGCCATATATGTCACTTTTACCCGGCTGCGATTTTACTTGTAAAACCGAAAATACGAAGAAGATCAAAAGAAAATTAAGTTTCATATCTATTGTTGATCTTAATGAAGATTCATTTTCAAAAATAAGGTCAAACTTTTCAAGTCAGGATCTCTTTGAATGATCCTACTTGTATGGGCTTTCTATCATCAATAGAAATGCCAGCTATGGTAAAACCGTACGGAGACTTCATAGATCTTCTTTAATTCTTCAAACTCTCTTAAACACGGGCCACAATGACTGTACCAGAAATCAACTAAAGTATATTTACCGTGCCGTATTGAAGAATAAATTTTAGCCTTGCGGTAAATATGGATAAGTGTTTCATTATTTAATCAATCAACCGCAAAAGGATTGACCACCTTCTTTAATTGATATCGAATATGGCTAAAATGGACGGCATTGCTTCGTGCTCCCGGCGCCTGAGCCAAAAACCCAACCAGCAAAGGGCTGGTAAACACATACCGCAGCCGCCGGGCCATATACCAGGTGCTGCCATCCTGGGAATAATATAGAATGATCACATCCCCGGCTTTAGCCAATTTCAAAAAGGCTCCATTAGTTGGGAGTGCTACTGCATTGCAGTCATCCGAGTAATCGTCGGTCACTACACTCACAATCCTATGAGCTCCTTTATAATCTTTTTCAAAGCAGAATTTTATCCAGTGCGTGCTGTCGGCCTCCAATAGAATACCTCCCGCGTTCCATTCGTCAGAAAAGGCATGCCGGACATCTACGGTAAGAATGAAATTGCTATCCGCCTGAAATAATAATCTTGGGGCCTTGTTTGGCGAGTAATAACCATAGGAATCCCTGTATATATCCGTTCCGCCTGGGGCTTCAATGATAAGGCTATCCCCGAAATTTGAAAACTTCAACGGGTGTTTTTCCCAAAATAATTTCTGTGGGATCGCATTCAACGACAATGAATCGGAGGTTTGTGATCCGGGCTTTGCCGGCACCAGGGTCGCTGCGAATCCGCCGCGGGGCAGGCAGTTTACTTCAATTTTGCTGTCTTTTGTTATCGGTATGGTTTGGGTGTTGAATTCCTTGCCGGTTGCGCCGTCGCGGATGAGTTTGAGATCGTAGGCGCCGGCGGGTAAGAAATCGAAGTGTAGTTGGAGGGTTTGCGGCTGGTCCTGGCCGTTCAGGCCGCCGATGTACCAGGTGTGGTCTTTACGGCGGGCGATGACTACGCGCTCGCCGGGGAAGCCGTCGATAAGACGGGTGTCGTCCCATGCGACGGGTACGGTCATGAGAAATTGGCGCTCCGGTGCGGGAAGCGAATCGAAGCCCGCCGGCCGGTCGGCAAAGTGCTGTAGCCCCGACTCGAAGACGACGGATAGCGCCAGCTCGTGTGCAAAGGTGGTCGTATGCGGGAACAGGGCGTCGGTGAAGGTGACCGGTGTATAATCCATGGGCCCTACTACGTTGCGGGTAAACGGCAGGGTCGCGTTGTGTTTTGCGCCTTGCCGGGTGAGGACGGGTGCGTAGGCATACCATTCCGCTCCATAGACCGCTTCCATCGTCATCAGGTTGGGATAGGTCCGGTCCCATCCTTTGGGGATCGTCGCGCCGTGGAAATCCACCATGAGGTGATAGTTTGCCGCGTCTTGCAGCAGATCGAGATAATAGGCCATTTCTTTTTGGCGGTCGTCTTCGAAGAAGTCGACCTTGACGCCAAAGACGCCGATCTTGTTGAGCCAGGCAAATTCCTTGCATCGCGCCTCGTGGGTTGTCAATCGGCCATAGGGGTCGAGGCCGGCGCTGGAGCTCAGGGAATCCCGGGAGTTGTACCACATCAGGGGTTTTATCCCCTGGCTCCGGGCATAGGCGACGGCGTCTTCGATGTTACCGCCATTGCCCATGCGGTCCCATTCCCAGTCGATGAGCACATACGGCCAGTGCATGGCTTTTGCGAGGTTGACGTATTCGACAACTTTTTCGTAGTCCTTCGAGCCATGGTTATATGCCCAATAGACCCAGGCCACGGGGCCCGGCTTGATCCAGCTTGTGGTATCGAGCTTCGATGGGTCGCTGAGGTCTGTCACGAGGGTCGATCCGACGATGTCTGCGAGACTGCCGATCATGAGCACGCGCCAGGCCGACTTCCAGCCAGGGCCGGCGGGGATGGCATCTTCCGGCATCGTCACCCTGTAGATGGTGCTATCATCTTTATTGGAAAGGTGAGAGGCGCAGTTGTCTCTCGAGACGTCCGCCTCCGTGATGAGCACCCACAGCGGGGTGTTTTGTAGTTCGTATAGTGCCGGGAATCCCCATTGCTGATGATCCGGCGCGTCCGCTTTTCCAGTGGTGGCCGAGGGATATAGCGCTTCGTAGGTTGGGGTATATTGCTGCATCCATCGTTGGGTTCCATCGGGGATCACGAAGCTGGTGCGTTCGCCGGTTATGCGGCGGTCCTCGGGGGTTACGCCGCGGTGCTCGCCGGAAGTTTGAGGGAGCGTATACCGGAAGGCCACGCCGTTGTCATAGGCGCGGAAGGTCAGGTCGAGAAGGCGGCCATTTTTCGTGCTGAAGCGGAAGGTCTTCTCCATTGCTTCGTTGTGGCATTCGCTGCGTTTACCGTGGATCAGGTGGTAGTGGTCGACGATCTTTCGGTCGCTTATCAAGCCGGTGTAGGCGAGGTCGTGGGAGAAATCTGCGTCGTTTGTGCTGATGCCGAGGGCTGATTGCGGGACCACGGTGATCGGTGTGCCGTTCTTTGTGCAGGTGACGTTGTAGTGCAAATGTCCGCGGGCATCCAGTTCTACTGTTGCTTTGACGGCTTTGTTGGGGGAAATCACGGCGACGGTCGAGGGCATGTGTTGGGCGAAAGCCTGACGGCCAACGAACAATAGCAGGAAAAAAAGAGGATACTTAGGCATAAGTTATTTTTTTGGTTCGGTGAGCCCGGGCCAGTCGTCGGTGCGAAACGGTACGGCCGGCAGTTCTGCCGAATTTATGAGGTTACAGGCCGGGTTATCGGCCCAGGCGTATCTCACTGCTTTGGGAGCGGGTACTTTATCGGAATGGACAATTACTTCGTCGCCGGTGATTTGTGCATCTGCCCAATAGAAATGCCGGTCCTCGCCGGCGATGGCGAATCCGGTGATCGCATTTCCATCGCGCGTTTTCAAACCCGAACCGGTGTTGGTGAAGCGGATACGAATCCGGTCGCCCCGGATCGTCAGGGTTTTGTACGTGGGCCCGGATGCAATAATAGGTTGGTGGTAAACAAGCCTGGCGGCGGCAAGAGCGAGACGAAGGCCGACGTCTTGTTTGTCCGCATAGTGAATATTGTCCCCTTCGCCGATGTCGATGGTACAAGCCATGGCGGTTTGCGGCAGGGAGAGGGCCATGGCCTGGGCTTCGCGCAATTCCGCCCACTCGCTTTCAGCGGGAACGGGTTTTCGGGCTTTAAAGTTGGCGAGTTGGACGAATAAAAAAGGTAGGTTGCCGCGTTGCCACCTTTGGCGCCAATCCGTTATCAACATCGGGAACATCTTCCGGTAGTTATAGGCCTGGGTGTCGTTGGCTTCGCCCTGGTACCAGAGGAATCCGGTGATGCCGTAGGGGATCAGGGGGTTTATCATGCCATTGAACAAGACATCGGGATAATACTGATAGTTGTGGATATGCGGGAGGGGTTCAAGGTCCTTTTTATATAGCCATTCACCGGCCAGGGATATTTTGGTCTTGCCGTCGGTGAGATAGAGATCTTCGGCGGGTGAGTTTAGTCCTCCCCCACCCCATAACATGGCCATTCGGATAACGATGATGTTCTCGCCTTTTCGTACGATGGTCGAGGGAATGTTGTAAATATGATGTGGGGCTGCATTCCAGACATCTTTACAAATTTCCACCCCGTTGAAATAAACCGAATAGCACATCTCCGGATGGCCCAGCGCGAGGGTAAGGGATGTCGTTGAAAAATCCGGCGGCAACACGAGCTTTTTGCGGAACCACATGATCCCTTCATAATAGCCGATGCCGAAGTCTTTGATCAACCGGGGCATTTCGATCTTCGCCCAGTTCGTATCGTTATATCCAGGAAGCGGGATGCGCTCGCCGGTATTGTTTTGCGGGTTGTTAACGATTTCCCAAAAGCGAATCTGGTTGAGGCTATCCTGTATAAAATTGTTTTCGGTAAGCGTATCGTTTGCCAGGGCGGCGTTTTTAGTGATTGGGGAGGTCCGCAATTTCTCTTTACTTGTCCAGGCCTGTACGGGTGTTCCGCCCCAGGTGCTCTGGATGATACCGATGGGTACATGTTGCTCCGCGTAAATTTTACGGGCGAAGAAAAAGGCCGCGGCGGAGAATGGTTTTACGCTATTGGAGTCGGCGGCCTTCCAGCCGGCGGTGTGAATATCGGTTTGCGGAGTAAGTTTTTTATCCTGGCCGACGAGAAGCAAACGGATGTCGGGATAGGAGGCGTTCGACATTTCGCCCGCGGCATTTTTTGCCTGTTGTACCTGGAACTCCATGTTGGACTGACCAGAAGCCAGCCAGACATCGCCGATGAGGATATTTTTGAATTCCACCCGGGTTTCGGGTCTTCCCTGCTCGCTGATGGCAAGGGTATAGGGGCCGCCTGCAGAAAGTCTGGGGAAATGCAGCATCCACTTGCCTTGTTGATCTGTCGTTGTGGTGACTGCCGTTTTTCCGAGCGTAGCCGTTATGACTGCGCCGGGGTTCGCCTGACCCCAAACGGGGATGGGGATATTTCTTTGCAGCACCATATTGTCGCCGAATACTTTTGGCAGGCTAACGTGGTGGTTGAGCGCGACAGTGGCCGGCTCGAGGTCTGCGGACGTTGCGGTGAGCAGGATATTACCGGGCTGTCCCGTCGACTCAATGATCACTTGTGCGAGGCCGTTAAACAGGCGGCGTTTCCACTGTGCGGCGGGGACGACGACTTGCAGGGTGCCGGGGTCATGGTTCAGCTCGTCCCACATGAACTTCTTGCGGAAAGGTGTTGCCGTGATGGTCAGCACATTATTGCCGGGATGGAGCAGCTTGCGGTCGATAGCGAATTCACTGCGCAGGGATGCATCGTCGGGTGTGCCGATCAGCGCGCCGTTGAGATAAATTTTCTGCTGTGTTCCGATACTCTGGTAGAATAGGCGGAAGGTGGCGCTGTCCGGCACATCGGTTAAGACAATATCGCCGGTGGAATGGATGGTGTTTACGCTGGTATCGGCATCATCGAACGCTTCGCCGTTCTCTTTTGTCCGACGGATGTTGGATACCGGGATAGACTTTATTTGTTCCACGAACTTGTCCGCTTCGTGGGATACCTGATCGCCGTTGCCGACGCCGATGATCCTGGCGGGTCCGTGGAGGGTGAATGCGATCTCGTTATCTGCTACGGGTACGGCGCGGCCGGCGGCATCGACGGCTTTCACGGTGACGACGGCTATCCGGCAGCTGTCGCCGTCGGTTTCGGGTTGTAAAACGATCCTTGTCGCCGGGCCGGTAGTCTGCACTTCGTCGGTCAGGGTCATTTTTCCTTTTGTGTAACCTACCGCTTCGAGGGTGCCGGGGTGATACGGCACCGACCATTCCACGTGGCCATTGGGCGGTACGGGCTTTTTGCCGAGGCTCTTGTGATTCAGGAAGAGTTCGACCTGGTCGCAGTTGCTATAGGCCCACACGCTGATGGGCTTTCCTTCCCTACCGGGCCAGCTCCAGTGGGGAAAGAGATGGAGGGTGGGTTGTGTTGTCCACCAGCTGCGAAAATACCAGGCGATATCTTTGGGGAAGCCGCAGGCATCGAGTACGCCGGTGTAGCTTGAAACGGACGGCCAGCCGAAGGGCGATGGTTCGCCGCGGTAGTCGAAGCCGGACCAGATGAACATACCTGCGAGATAGGGACGGGCCGCGTAATGTTTCCAGCCGTCTTCCAGGTTATAAAAACCGGGTAACGGTGGCCGGTCGTACGCAGCTATGCGGTGAGCGGCAGGGTCGTCGACGTAGACGCCGCGGGTGGTGGTCATTTGCCCCTCTTCGGTTCCGACGCCGGGTTGCCACGGGTAGCGTTTGTGCTCGTCATCGGTGCTGCCGTGGGCGATATAGTTATAACCCATGAGTTCGATCACCGATGAAATGCCGTTGCCCCAGCCGCCGCTTATGGCGACTGTCACCGGCCGGGTGGTATCCAGGGTCCGCACATAATCCTGAAGTGTCGAGGCTACTCTTGCGCCGGTGGGGGTTCCTTCCATCGCCCATTCCTCGTTGCCGATGGACCAGGCGATGATGGACGGATGGTTACGGTCGCGAAGGATCATCCGGCGCAACGGGTCGGTCATTTGAGGGGTGACGCCCATCCAACGGTTCTCGTCGATCACGAGGATGCCCAGGCGGTCGCAGGCATCGAGCAATTCGGGCGCGGGCGGGTTATGTGCGCAGCGGTAGGCATTTGCGCCGATGGATTTCAGACAGCGGAGGCGGTAGCCCCAGAGTTCGTCGGGTATGGCTGTGCCCACTCCTGCATGGTCCTGGTGGTCGTTGGTCCCTTTGAGCTCGATGTGGATGCCGTTCAGGAAGAAGCCTGCATTCGGGTCCCAGCGGATAGTGCGGCAGCCAAAAGTGGTGGCGCAGGAATCCACTGTTGCGTCGCCGTGGAGGACGGTCGTTGTTAACGTATACAGATAGGGGTTGGTGGTAGACCAAAGGCGAGGGTTGCGGAGGTCGAGTGAGTTGGGGATATCCGTAGTCTCGCCGGGGGCTAGCCGAAGTGCGTGAGCGGTTCCGGTCGCTACTATGTTGCCGGCGCTATCGAGAATGGTTTGCCGGAGGGTTACTGTGTCACCATGGCGCTGCTGATTGATCAAGGTGATGGAGGCGGCGACGGCGGCGTTTTGTGCGGAAAGGCCATCCGTGGTCAACCCTTCGATACGGGGTTGTACGCATACGCCGTTCTCGGCCATGTGAAGCGCCGCCGTCTTGGTGAGCCATACGTGCCGGTAGATGCCGGCTCCTTCGTAGAACCATCCTTCCTCCATGGTGGCGTCGGCCCGAACGGAGATCGTGTTCGTGCCACCATACTTCAAATAGTCGGTTATGTCATAGGAGAATCCGTTGTAGCCACCTTGTTCGTTGCCGAGATAAAAACCGTTGACCCAGACTTTCGAGTCCCGGAACACCCCGTCGAAGCGAATGCTGATCCGTCGGCCCTGGTCGGTCGTGGGGATATAGAATGTCTTTCGGTACCAGCCGATGCTGTTCTGGGGAAAGTTACGGCCGATGGCACGATACCCGTGGCTGTGCGAGCCACGGGCATCGAAAGGCAGCTCCACGGCCCAATCGTGTGGGAGGTCCACGACGCGCCAGGACCGGTCGTCAAAATCAGCGGCCGCGGGCCCGTCGCCGGCGCCGGCCTTTGCGTAGTAGGAAAACGGCGCCGTGGCGTGGTTGAAATCCTGATGGGCGTCGGTGGCGTGGCCGAGGGCGAAACGCCAGCTTTTGTCGATGCGCGATTCTTCTCTTTGTGCTGAGGCGGTGAGCGTCAAAAACAAACCAACTATGTATAGCGTACGGATCATCGTATCTTATTTAATAAATATAACCTTCGATGCGCGGATATCGTCCGAGGCGCTGCCGCACAGAATGGTGAAGGCGCCGGGATCCAGCGTCCAGGCGTGCCTGAGATCGTTGTAATACTGAAAGGCGTCTTTTTGCAGGGTGAGCGTGACGTTGCGGGTCTCGCCGGGTTGGAGAAATACCTTTTCGAATCCCTTGAGTTCCTTTTCCGGTCGTCTTAGGGTGCAGTGGTTTTGTTTGACATAGACCTGTACCACTTCGGCGCCGGCCCTGTGGCCGGTATTCGTGATGGCGAGCGAAACGACGGCGGTTTGGCCGTGGGTGGTCACGGTGAGATTTGAGTATTGGAAGGTGGTGTAAGAAAGACCGTGGCCGAAGGCAAACTGGGGTTTGACCTTCCAGGTATCGAAATAGCGGTAGCCGACGAAGATGTCGTCGTCATATTCCACGGTGGTGCTGTCGCCGGGGAACTGGCCGAGAGCGCGGACCGGGCTTTCGGCCAGCGTTTTGGGAAAGGTCATGGGCAATTTTCCGGAAGGGCTTACGCGTCCGAAGAGGATGCCCGCGAGGGCGTCGCCGCCCTCACTACCCGCGTACCAGGATTCGAGGACGGCCGGCGTCTCGTTTATCCAGGAGGTCATATCCACCGGGCCGCCGCCCACTAAAACGACTACCGTTCTGGGGTTCGCTTTTACAACGGCTGCGATGAGGCTATCCTGGCCGAAGGGCATGGCCATATCTGTTTTGTCTATCCCTTCCGCGTCATAGGCATTGTCATCCCAGGCGTAGTTGTTATAGCCATGCGTCCAGCCGCCGACGATGACAGCAATGTCTGCCTTTTTCGCCGCTTCAACAGCCGAGTCGATCAGCGCCCGGTCTGCGGTGGCGTCTTTTGCGATCCTGTAGCCGGGCGAGTAGGTGAGATGAATGCCGTCGCCGGCGATCCTTTTTATTCCTTCCAATGGAGTGATCTCATAGCGTGTGCGTACCTGTGAGCTACCGCCGCCCTCGGATTGGGGCCGGGTGGCGTTGGCGCCGATGACGGCGATGGAATGAATGGCCGATGCGTCGAGGGGCAGAAGCGAGTTGTTCTTTAGCAGTACGATCCCTTCTTCCGCCACTTTTTGGGCTATGGCGAAATGCGCTTTTGTGCTGAAGGCGCCAGGTTTCCGGTTGCCGAACTTGTGGATCTTGTACATGACATACAAAATGCGCCGGACCTTGTCGTCAATGGTCTGTGGGTCTATGACGCCTTTTTTTACGAGGGCGACCACGGTATCGGCCAAGAGGAATTTATTGTAGGGCAGGCCCAGGAGGTCCGAGCCCATCTCGAGATCCGTTCCGTTCCAGAGGGCTTCGGCGGTATGGTGAACCGCCCCCCAGTCCGACATCAGGATGCCTTTGAATCCGAACTCGCCTTTTAAGATATTGTTCACGAGATAGGCATTCTCGGTGCACCACTCGCCGCGGAATTTGTTATAGGCGCCCATGACCGAATACACGCCGCCTTTTTCGACGGCGGCTTTGAAGCCCGGGAGGTAGATCTCGCGCAGGGCTCTTTCGCTCATTAAGACATTGATGCTGGTTCTTTGCGTTTCCTGGTTGTTGGCGAGAAAGTGCTTGACGCAGGCGGAGACGTCCTGGTCCTGTACGCCTTTGATGTAGCCGACGGCCATTTTCGAGACAAGGTAGGGGTCTTCGCTTTCGTATTCGAAATTCCGGCCGTTGAGGGGGCTGCGGATGATGTTGATGCCGGGGCCGAGGATGACATCTTTACCGCGGGCATTGGCTTCGCTGCCGAGGACCGTCCCGTATGCATAGCCGAGTTGCGGGTCCCAGGTGCTCGCGAGACAAACGCCGGTGGGCAAATAGGTTGCGCTGTCGTCTACGTGGTCGTTATCGGTGCGCCAGTCGCGGCCGTGTTCCAGCCGGACGCCGTGGGGGCCGTCGCTGGTGACGAGTTCGGGGATGCCCAGGCGGGGTACGCCGCCGGAGGTAAACGAAGAACTGGCATGCAGCATGCCTACTTTTTCTTCAAGCGTCATTTTGCTGATCTGCACGTCGATCTTTTTATAGATCGCCTCGTCGGGGGATGGTTGCTGAGCGACTGCGTGTGAGACGCAGAAAGCAACTACCAGCACGAATGCCGGTAGTGCTTTGCGATAATTGCTAATCACCTATTTGTTGATTTTTATCAATTTGAATGTTTGGGCTGCGTTTTTGCCGAATACTTTGACGATGTACTCGCCGGTGTTCAGCGAGCCGCCGAGCAAGAGGGATGCTGATATCGCCGAATGCCCGATGAGCTCTACCTGGCGGCCGGAGATATCGAAGATCGCGATGTGATCTACGGATGACGGGTCACTCACCGTCAGGTGGAAGGCGGATGAAAAGGGGTTCGGATAGGCTTGTATTCCGGCCGGCGCCGTGTTAGTGAATTGGCTTGCCGCCGGCTGGCTCGCCACGGCGGGCGTTACGGCGGATGTTTGTATTAGACCGACGTTGCCGATGGTCCATTGTTGGGCCGTGCTGCCGCTCTGGGTCCACTGAACCGCATTGGCCCCATTTGTCCAATTGTAATTCCCGTCGAGATACATCCCGGTAGCCTTGTTCGACAGCGTAAAGTAGCTTCCCAAAGGCTGTATCAGCCAGAACTGGGCATCACTGCCGCTGTAGGCCCATTGTCCCGCAGCCGAACCGTTAGTGCTGCTGTACAAGCCATCGAGATACAGGCCCGTAGCCTTGTTCACAAGGTTGACATATCTGCCGGCAGGCACCAGCTGCCATTTTTGCGCATCGCTCCCGCTGTTGCTCCATTGGCCTGCCGCCGAGCCATTGGTAGTCCGGGACATGCCATCGACAAGCTGGCCGCTTGCATCATTGGTGAGGGTCACGTAGGCATTTCCCGCTCCCTGGTTCAGGGCGTCGATGATGCCCTGATCGAGCACGGTCGCGGAACCCCGGTTATACATACCCTGGGGGATGTCCCAAACAAAGGGGATCAAGCCATGCTGTTTAGCGGAGCTGACCACGTAGCGGTAGAAATACTGGCGCGACCGCATGGCCAGCGTGTTGTCCGACGGCGGGCTCAGGGACCGCGAGGGCGCTCCAAATTCGCCGATGATCACCGGGATGCCATTGTTGATGAACTTCGTTTTCATCAGGTTAAAGTTGGAATCCACGTAGCTCTCCTCACCATAGGTAGCATTCCGTGTTGCGTCCGTGGAGGAATGATAACCCGTACCCCAGTAATAGAACATCTTCCCCCAGCTCGCGTCCTGGGTAAGAATACAGAACTGCGGCGGATCATAATAGTGTACCTCCACCATCATCCGTCCCGCTATCTGGTCCGTGGGCAGTGTATTCATCAGGGTATTGGTCAACCCGATATTCGTTTGCGGGCCTTGAACGATGAGCGTACGGGAGCTGTTGTTCCCGCCGGTGGCCCGGACCGCGTTGACGAAGGTCTGGTGGTAAGACAACAGCACCGACATGCCCGTCGCATCGCTGGCGTTCGGTTCATTGGCGCTGGCGAAGAGCAGGTGTTCGTCGTAGTTTTTAAAATAGTTGGCGATCTGCGTCCAGTAGTTCTGTTGTTTGGCGTTCACCGATGCCTGGGCGGAGGTTGTCACATTGTTTTCGAGCCAGCCGCCGTCCCAGTGGATGTTGATGATCACATACAGACCATCGTTGACGCAGAGGTCCACGGCTTGTTTTACCGTGGCCAGCCAGTTTGGGTCGATGACACCGTTAGTGGCGTGGCAATCCCAGGCGCAGGGAAGTCGTACGGCGTTGAAGCCGTCGGCTTTGACGAGGGCGATGAGCTGCTGGGTTGGGATGGTCCCTCCCCAGGCCGTTGCACTACAGATCGCTTCAAAGGTGTTGCCGAGGTTCCAGCCGACCCGCATTTTTGAGGCGATCGTCTGCGCGGTGGGCAATTGCGCGAAGGTAGATATGGAGAATAGTAGTCCCAGTGCGCCACAACAAAGGCGCAGCCAGGTTCTCCGAACCTGTGTTTTCTTCATATGGATCGATTTTTAGTGTGTGTTGTAGTAGTCGAGGCTTACATAATTGTAAATGCACCACGCGCCGGGGCCGGTGGGTGTAATAACCTCCAAGCCATCGGCCGTCAGGGATTTTATGGCGAATTTTGCATACCAGTTAGAGACATTGGCCCCCTGGGTGGGATCATGGATAAGTTGAGCGCCGATTGTGGCCAGCTGGTTCGTGCTCGTATATAGCATAAAGTTGCCCGTGGCCTGGCCCAGGGATGGCAGCATTTTATTGTTGGAGCTGAAATTGGCGTTGCCTATGAGATCGAAGGTCATAGAGCCGTAATCACCCACGGGACAGATCCAGGAGGCCCAGCCGGCATCCCATTCCCAACCGGTACCGCCAAAATAGATAGGTCCGTTGAAGAGTTTACTCGTGCCGGAAGGTGTTATATCCAGCACCCATGTTTTGGATTTTCCATATCCGCCCGTGAGGTTGGTCCACTCGGGGGTGCTGACGGCCGCAGAGTCGAGGGTGGTTATCGTTACGATAGTGGTATCGGCCTGTACAAAACCGCCGGCGCTCTCTACGCCGTAAACAAATTTGTAAGTTCCGGGAAAAGGAACGTTTACCGTATCCTTTAAATTCTCGGACTGGCCGAAAGGCGTAATCCAAACCGGAGTGAGCTTAGGCGTTAAGCTTGTGAGCACTATATCGTTGGGGTTTGCCGATGAGGGTGCAATGGTGAACGATAGGGAGCTTTTGCTGGCCAGCGGCCCCAACTTATAGTTCTGCTTCATGCAGGCAGAAAACAGCAGTGCGCAGCCCATCGCCGCACTAACGCTTTTTATTATCTTTTTCATGATTTTTGTGTTTATGTTTTGGACGAAGATTACCAACCGGCGTTTTGTTTCAATACTCCGTCCGAGAGGGTGATCTGGTCGGAAGGTATTTGCTGAAATCCGCGTGTCGCGGTAATATTGGCCTGCAACGTGGCGGCGCTGGGTTGAGTGCCTGTGCCATCGTTGATGAGCGATAGGGTCGTATTCGCTGCGATGGTCGATGCGGCTGTCGAGAGACCCTGGCGTAACAAGTCCCAATACCGGATACCTTCGCCTACGAATTCCAGCCGGCGTTCGGCAAGGATATCCGCCTTAGAAACGGTAGTAACGGCGGCGGCAGAAGGAATGGCCCGCTGGTGTACCTGGTTGTAATAGGTTACCGCATTGGGGCTGCCGAGTTCGGCGGCCATCAATAGAACGTCCGAATAGCGGATGGCGAAATAATCCTGGCTCTGGGCAACCAAATAATTGTTGACGGGAAGAGGGTTGTTGAGCGAATCGCAGACCGGGCTGTATTTCTTCATATAATAGCCCGTGTATTCCCGGTTATCCGACGCCTTCGTGAAAGCAAGGTTTTCGCCGGCAATATCGGTGATGGAAGCAAAATACCTGCTATCATGGGCCTGATCGAATTGCGCTACCAAATTAGGGTCCACGGTGCAGCCTCCCCAGCCATACCCGTAGGGATAAACACTCTGATCGCGCTCGCCCGTCATAACCATCCAGCCATTGCCGGTGATGTTTCCGTTGTAGTCGCCGGTGGAGGAGTATTTGATGGAAAAAACCACCTCGGGGTTAGACTCTCCGGCGTAGGTGACCTTTTTGGCCAAGGATGCGGCAGGCCAAAGCGTGGTAAAATCAGGGACCAGTGCGTGTCCGCTGTGAGCGATCACGTCTTCGACTGCTGCGAGTGCGGTAGTTGCCGTTTCACTACCGATGGTGCTTTTGCCATAATAACCTGAATAGAACAAATAGACCCGTGCCAACAACGATTCGGCTGCCCATTTCGTCACCCGCCCGGTGGGGACGCTGGTATAGGGGGCTGAGGGGAGGCTGTCTGCTGCATAACGCAGATCCTGCATGATCTGTCCATAGGTCGAATCGGGGCTGGCCTGGGGCACATTGGCTATGGTGGGCGTCGTCAATAGAGGAACTTTTTCAAATAGCCGGACGAGATCGAAATAGCAGAACGCGCGGATAAACCTGGTTTCCGCCGAGTATTGCCTTTTCAAGGTAGTGCTATCGCCCCACGCGATCTTATCCATATTTTGGAGCAGGACATTGCAACGATAGATCGCCTGATAGTAATTTTTCCATGCACCGCTATGGATGGCGACGTCGGAGGGCGAAACGGTCTTATTGAATTCGTCGAGCATTTCCCAGCCATAGCCGTCTGAAGCGCCGGTCCCGCCAAAACAATTATCGGAAAAAACTTCCATCATCGGCGGAATGGCTTCCCCGTTCCAAATCAGGTCCAATCCATTGTAACATCCTACCAGGGAGGTGAAACCATCGGCGGGTGTTTTATAATAGGATTCGTTGGACTGTTTGGGGTCGGTGAGTTGTGTGGTCAGGTATTTCTTACACGAAGAAAATGTAAGGAGGGCCAATGTCGCCAGCCCGATGGTACTATATTTAAATTTTTTCATGTCTTAATTTTTACGCAATTAGAAAATGATGCTTAGCCCTACCATGGTCGTTCTTGGGCGGGGATAATAGCCCAGATCGACACCTTGTCCAAAGGAATATACTCCGCTGGCATCGGTGGATGTATACCCTACCTCGGGATCCATGCCGTTGTATTTGGTAAACGTGAAGAGGTTCTCGGCTGCGACATACAGGCGGAATTGTGTCAGGTTTTTCAATTTTGCCAATTTTGCAAAATCGTAACCCAGCGTGATGTTCGAGATGCGCCAATAGCTGCCGTCATGAATGTAGAGATCGGAGAAATCAGCCCAGTTTGAGTTGTTTTGTGTCACCCGCGGCATCGAATTGGAGGTCCCTTCTCCATGCCAACGGCTGAGGATCGCGGTCGTCCAGTTGCCAAAAGCACCGAGATCTCTATAGGACTGAACCAGCTTATTCCCCGCAACGCCATTTGTGGTGATGGAAAGGTCGAAATGTTTATAACTTCCCGAAAACCGCAATCCAAAGACATGATGCGGGTTTGGATCGCCGATATTGGTTTTATCCTTAGCGTCAATGACGCCATCGCCGTTCAGGTCGACAAATTTTACGTCACCCGGATGAGCGGAAGGTTGCAGCGGGCCGTTTTTACCCCCATAGGCCTGCACATCGGCCTGTGTCTGAAAGATGCCGGCGGTTTTATAGCCCCAGAAATAGCCAATGGGGTTCCCGGAGGATGCCCGGAAAAATTCCGGGGCATTGACGAACAGGCTGTTCGTGCCACCATGGATGATCCCGTCCGCAGTGGGTATATTGTTCACTACGTTTTTGTTATAGGCGTAGGAACCCGAGATGGAATAGGAGAAATCTTTTCCAATCCGATCGTTGTACCCCAGCTGGAGCTCTATCCCTTTATTGCTGACATTGCCCCCGTTGATATAGGGATTGGTGGAAACGCCTGCTGTGGCGAGCAAGGGCGCTGCTACGAGCCAGTCCTTTGTTACTTTGTTATACAAATCGATGCTCGCGCTCAGCTTGTTGTTGAGCAGTTGGGCATCGATCCCGATGTTTGTTTGACGGGAGGTTTCCCATTTGGTCTTTTCTATACCAAGACTGGAAGGATAAGAACCATTGGTCAGGGCGGTATTGTTGCCGCCGAAATTATATTGGGCATTTGCCAGGCTGATCAACGACAGGTAGTTGAACGCAGTGATACCATCGTTACCGTTAGACCCCCAGCTTGCCCTGATCTTGAGGAAGTTCAACCAATCCCTGGTCGATTCCATGAAATCTTCGCTGCTGAGCACCCAACCTGCTGAAAGCGATGGGAAGTATCCCCACTGGTGATCCTGGGCGAACATAGTAGAACCGTCCGCACGGAAAATAGCGGAAGCCAGGTATTTGTCCTTATAGGAGTAGTTTATTCTGCCGAAGAAGGAAGCCTGAGCATAAATGGCGTTGGCGTTCCCGTAGAGCGACATGGCGTGCGTGACCGTTTGTTTGTTGGCGGCGCTCGTATCTGCGCTCATCGAGATGGACGTCACATTGGAAGTACTAAGGTAGCCACGGTCAAAGGTGGAGAACAAGGTAGCCCCGGTATTCGAGCCACCCAGGAACGATCCCTGGTATTTGCGGGTGGCGCTACCTGCCAAAACATCGAAGCTGTGGTCTTTAATTTTAAAGGTATAGTTAGCGGTATTATCCCAGTTCACCGTATACGATACGGAGCTGCCCTGGTTAATCGTTTCGTACCGGTTATACGCGAATACACTCAGGTTATCATAGACTGGGGTATAACTGTGATTGGCGGAAGAGGAGTAATTCAAACCCAAGGTAGTCCTGATCCTTAAATTTTTTATGGGCTGCAATTCCGCATAGACGTCGCCAAACACCTTTTGGGTCTTATTGTCATTTTGGTTGTTGTAGACCATTAAGGCATAAGGATTCGCTTCCTGGTTATTCCATGGGCCACCGTTGTATACGGTAGATTTAAGACTACTTAAATAGTTTCCGGCCGAGTCGTACATCGCCAGTAGGGGGCTGGTTGTAAATGCGCCCCGGAGGGTGTTGCCATAGATGCCCCCGTCCTGGATCCCATATTGATCAATAAAGGAGAAAGTGAGATGTTCGCCTGCTTTCAGTGCTCCGTCATACATTTTGCGTTCGGAATTGGCACGGAAGTTATAGCGTTGATAATTGGAAAGGTTTTCTCCACCGACGATACCGCCCTGCTGGGTATAGGACAGTCCCAATGAATAGGAGGAGACGTCCGACCCGCCGGTAGCGGACAGGCTATAATTTTGGACCGGTACATTGGAGGGCATCATCTTGTCCAGCCAGTTAGTCCCATTGCCCAGGGCATTGATCTGTGCCTGGGTAAAATAGGCGGGTAGTCCGGAATTGAGTGCCGCTTCATTTTGCATGGTAGCGTATTGTTCCGCATTCAGCATTTTGGTTTTGGGCGGTGCGTTCTGATAGCCGTAGTAGCCGTCGAAGGAGATCTGGCCGGCATTCTTGCTGCCCATCTTCCCGCTTTTGGTGGTTATGAGCACGACGCCATTGGCTCCGTTGATACCGTAGATGGCGCTCGAGGCGGCATCCTTCAGGACATCTACTGCGGCAATGTCCGAGGGGTTCAGGTAGGTAATATCACTGGTTATCACGCCATCGACCACGTACAGGGGATTGGCATTGCCGATGGTGCCGGCACCGCGGATATTGACTTTGAAGCCGCCGCCGGGTTGTCCGGATGTGGAGGTGATGTTAACCCCCGCGACCTGTCCCTGCATGGCCTGCAGGGTATTGGTGGTGTTCAATTTTGCCAGATCTTCGCCTTTGACGTGGGCGGTGGCGCCCGTGATCGCCTTCGACTTTTGCACGCCGTAACCCACGACTACGATATCGTCCAGCTTTGCAAAACTTTGATCGAGCCGGACGTCGAGGTTGTCCGTTCCTGTTTCGATCCGAACGATTTTAGAAACATGGCCGACGGAGCTGATCTCGAGTGTTTCACCTGTTTTGACCGTAATGGCAAAGCTGCCGTCGCCATTGGAAGTAACGGCATTTCGCGTGCCTTTGATGGTGACCGAGGCGCTTGCAACCGGCTGGCCGGTCGTGGCATCGGTGACCGTGCCTTTTATTTTCCGTTCGCCGGTTTGCGCAAAACCGTGCACATTTAGAAGGAGCAGCATGAGCAATAGCAAGATTGACTCTGTGCCTTTCCATTTACTTTTCTTCTCTAACATAAACAAGCAATTTTGGTGAATGAAAAAATGAAAAAATTATGGTTTGTTGATGGATCGCGATTGGCCATCATAGGTTATATGGATAGTCGATTTCGTTTGCGGGTCGATGGGAGCTGCTTTAGTGGGGGTGACGAATAGGACCCTGAATGTTCGCTTGTGCAGCATCCGGGGGAAGCTGCCTTGTCTGCGGCCGATGGTGAGTTGGCGCGTTGTCTCGTCATAATGCAGGGGGATGAGGCTGAAGGCGCCTTTTTCGTAATTGTAGTTCGTGTCTTCGTCTTCGTAAAGGGTAAAATCGGCGTCGCGGCCCGTGTAGACGTAGAGGGTGATGGTATCGGCGGGGTGTTGACCTGTGTATTGAAGGTCAGGGCCAAATGGAAGGATGGAGCCTTCTTTTACGAAGACCGGCATGCGTTCATAGGGTGCGTCGGCTGTGACGTGCCTGCCTCCTGTGGTGTATGTGCCCGTGTAGAGGTCATACCAGCCCTGGCCGGCGGGAAGGTAGACGTTTTTTTGGCGCGCTTTGTATTCGGTCACTGGGGCTACCAGCAGGGAGGGGCCCAGCATGTATTGATCGGCGATGTTGTAGACGGCCGTGTCCGCTTCGAAGTCCATCACCATTCCCCGCATCAGGGTATAGTCATCGTGCCAGGCATGGCCGCAAAGCGAATAGAGATAGGGCAACAGGCGGTAGCGCAGCTTGTCGTAATACAGCATGCTTTTGTAAGCCGGGTGATCCGGCGGCGCTACGTTATAGATCTCGCGATAGGGATATTGTCCGTGTACGCGGAAGAGCGGGCAGAAGGCGCCGAACTGGTACCAGCGTGTCATCTGTTCGCGCCATTCGTCGAGGTCGGCTCCTTTAGCGGTCTCGAATTTGTGTTCTACCGCAAATCCGCCGATGTCCATGGTCCAATAGGGGATACCCGATAGGGAGAAATTGATGCCGGCGGCGATCTGGGTCTTCATGTCGCACCAGCGGGCGGCGATATCGCCGCTCCAGGTGGCGGCGGCGTAACGCTGGGAACCGGCGAAGCCACTGCGGGTAAGGATGAAGACGCGTTTATCGGGATTGGAGGCGCGCTGGCCTTCGTAGATGCCACGGGCGTTTTCCAGCGGATAGGCATTGAGGAATTCCGCGGCAGGGCCCAGGGCGGTGGGCGTCATTTCTTCTTTTCGTTTTTCCGGGCTGACGTTGCTGAGGATATCCGGCTCGCTGGCGTCCATCCACCAGGCGTCGATGCCTTTGCGGTAAAGTTTTTTGTCGAGGAGGTCCCAGAAACCCTTTCGGGCCGAGGGGTTGAAGGCATCGTAAAACGTGGAGACGTAGCCCTGGGCGATCCAGTCGCGCTGGCCGTTGGCGACATTGCGTTTATAGAGCCAGTGGTTTTTGTCGAAGTCGTTGTAGGTCTCGATGCCCTCATAGAATTTGGGCCACACCGAGATCATAAAGTGGGTGTGGTAGTCTTTATGAAGCACAGCGATCATGCTGTCCGGGGAGGGAAATCGGGTGGCGTCGAATTCCTGGCTGCCCCAGTCGGCCTGCCGCCAATAGCTCCAGTCCTGCACGATATTATCCAGCGGGATGTGGCGAGTGCGGAACTCCTTGACTGTGTTAAGGATCTCTGCCTCCGTCTTGTAGCGTTCGCGGCTTTGCCATAGGCCCATTGCCCATTGCGGAACCATGGTCGCCTTACCGGTGAGATGGCGGTAGCCGGCCACCACTTCGTCGAGGTTATTGCCGTAGATGAAATAATAGTCCAGCTGCCCGCCGGCTTCCGAGGAAAAGCTGAAGTCATTTTCCTGGGCTGCGGGCAGGGGCCCTAGCCATTTGACGGAGAGATAGGATTCATCGCCATCGGGGCCCCATTCGATCCGGATGGGCACTTTTTTATCCTTTTCCATCGGCAGACGGATCAGTGCCGAACCGGGGTTCCAGGGTTGGCGCCAGCGGTCGAGCTGCAGTTGGCCGTCGATGTACACCTTTATATATCCGGCGTATTTGATCCGGAAGGTGTGGATGCCGGTGGTACCGCTTGCTATGGCGCCTGCCCAGGTTACGGAACCTTGTGCCGGGTTGAATGCTGCGGGTAGAAGTTTTTTGGAATCTCCAAGCCAGTCGTACGCAATGTCCGAGGCGGGGAGGGCTAAGGCCTGTTGCTTGTTGTTGTGGTAAGTAGCCGTGAGCCAGCCTTCGTCGCCGTTTTCGGAGAAGAGCCGCAGGGCGCTCAGAGGTTTGTAGGGCCTGATATCGCCGACGGTAGTGAGCGAATAGTTATCCCAGAGAATGCCATAGTTCCTGCTGGACAGCAGGAAGGGTACGGCCACTTCCGTGTTGTTCTGAAAAAGGTCTACCCGGTATCCTTTGTAGTTGACGAGGCCGTCCTGGTGCTGACCGAGGCCGTATAAGGCTTCATCGGGCTGGGTTTCGAATGTCTGGCGGATATGCCATAATGCATTGCCCTCGAAAACTGCCGGCTCGAAACTGCGGCCGCCGATGGCTTTTTCTGCCGTGATGGGGTGGCCGGCGGCGTCTGCGAAGCGGACCGCGCCGGTGGCCAGGTTGACGGTGGCTTTAAGGAGATGGGTGGTTAGGACTACCTCGCTGTCGTTTTGTGCGATGCCCCATTTAGCGGCTGAATCGGGGTGGCCGGTGATAATCAGGCTGGCTGTTTGCAGGGAGGGCTCGCCTTGCGGGTTGGACAGGACCCGGATAATATTATCTGTTACTACCTCGAGCCGGACGGCGGCGGTATGGCCGGAGAAGCGGGTATCGGGATAGACGATGATGCCGTCGGGGGTGCGGGTGAAGGCGCCGGCGGGGGGGCGGAAGAAGATGCCACCGGCGAGACAGGGGGTGACTGCGAGCAGGAAGAATGATAAAAGCAGTAGTGAGCGCAACTTTTCGAAGGGCATAGCAATCGGTTGTAATTCACCATAAAATTAGACTGCTATGGCCCGGGACGGGGTAGTCAAACTCACAAATGAGGGTGGTGGATTGTTGACGGAAGGGGTATGAAACTATTATTTCAGGGTAATAAAGCGTTAAATTGACCCTTTATCTCAAACTTTCTACCGGATTGGCCCTGGCAACGCCCATTACCTGCGCGCATATTGCGCCGATGGCTATCGCGAAAGCGCTGAATCCCGGGATCATCAACATCCACCATTGTATATCTACGCGATAAGCAAAGCCCTGCAACCATGTCGTCATGATGAAGAATGCCCCGGGGACTGCTATGGCGAAGGATACGCAACCCAATTTTATATAGTCCTTCGAGAACAATAGGAGTATATCGTTGACCGACGCGCCTGTGACTTTCCTGATCCCCACTTCTTTGGTTCGCTGCTGCATCGTCAGGAGCGTAAGACCCGTTAATCCCATGACGGCTATAAGGATGACCAGTACGGTCAGGATGGTCAGTACTTTGCTCAATATAGATTCCGTTCTGTAGAGACTGTTCACCGTTTCGTCGAGGAAATGGAATTCAAAAGGCGTACCGGGGGCAAAAGACTGCCAGGTCCTTTGTATGAACCCGAGGGTCGAAGCGACGTCGCCCCCGCTCATTTTTACACCTATATAGGTTCCCTGGGCATCGAGAAAGATGGCAAGAGGGCGGATGGCCTTATGGAAGGATTGAAAGTTGAAATCTTTTGCCACGCCGATCACTT
The DNA here is from genome assembly GCA_025934485.1 of Chitinophagaceae bacterium. Lineage (GTDB taxonomy): Bacteria > Bacteroidota > Bacteroidia > Chitinophagales > Chitinophagaceae > Puia. Next base: position 2,689 of record JAICXX010000007.1, on the reverse strand, counting down.
CGTAGCGGGTGGTTTGTATGTCGAGGGAATTCAGATATTTTGTATCGATAAAGCTTCCTATGGGCTTTTGCAAGCCCAATTCTTTCACCGCGGCTTCGCTCAGGATGATCCTTTTCAATGTATCATTGTCCATTTGCCTGTCAAAGTCCCTACCCTGCACAAGCTGAATACCGAAAGTTTTTGGGAAATCATATCCCGCACTGAAATTGGCTAATAAATGATCCTGCGTTTGCGCTCCATACCTGGCTGAAATAGGGAAATTGTCATTGCCGCTCCCGGGATAGTCGAGACAGGCGCTCGCCGACAGGATGTTTGCATTTTTTTTAAGTTCGGCAGTGAATGCATTCGCTCGTTTACCCAGGATCATGGAAGGATCGTCGATTACCAGGATATTCTCTTTGTTAAAACCAGGTGACTTGTAACGGACATAGTTCAACTGTGTATATACAACCAGCGAGCATATGACGAGCCCTATGAACATAGCGAATTGGAGAATGACCAGCATGCTTCTAAACCCCATGATCTTCTTTCCCGGCTGTATATTGCCTTTCACAGCCTTGACCACATTGATAGAAACGAGCTGTATCGTGGGAAAAATGCCACCCAGGATGCTTACGATAAAAAACAGCAGCACAAATGCAAGCCAGTTCACACCATTCGTAAAGACGCCGGCAGGGAATTGAATCTTCATCAGCTGCTGGAATGGATGGATCAGCAAAGCGATCAGCAAGGCAGCAATGATCCAGGCTATTGCGCCTATGACGCCGCTTTCGGTGAAAACAAGCCCGGTAAGGTCCCATTTCGAAGAGCCGAGCGTTTTCCGAACGCCTATTTCTTTCGAACGCCGTATGGCGCCGGCCGTCGAAAGATTGGCATAATTGATACAGGCCATAAACAAAAGGAATATGGCCGCAGTCCCCAGCATGTATACGCTTGCTATATTTTCCCCCGGCTCCAGCTCCCGCTCGAAGTTTGAATGCAGATGGATGCTTGTCAGCGGTTGGAGCTTATATTGCCAGTAACCGGCTTTTGCTCTCAGCTCCTCATAGCTGGTACCAAAGTTCTTTTCCAGCTGGGGATCGAGATAGGATTTGATCGCGGCCGGGATCCCGCTTTCAATTAAATTCGGGTTGGTTCCGTTCCTCAGCAAAATATACGTGTAATAAGTATTGTCCACCCATACCTGGGACCCGTTCCATGGGTCGGAGATGTTCGAGAAGATGATCTTATAGTGAAAGTGGGCATTGCCCGGAACATCCTCTGTGATGCCGGTAATTTTACACGGGAATTTGCCCCAGCCACCAAATGTAAGCGTAAGCGCTTTGCCGGGGATCTCCCCCTTGCGAAACGCCTCTTCCCCAAAATATTTTATAGCTGTCGACTTCGTGATGACCACCGTAAACGGCTTTGTCATCGACTGGGCCGGGTCGCCCTGCAGCATTTTGTAGTTAAATAGTTGAAAGAAAGACGAATCTGCCTGGTATACTTCCTCATTGAATATTTTGTCTTTCCGTCCATTTTCTTCATTGCTGACTTTCAGGCTGTTGTATTTCCAGATCCTTGTGGCTGCCAGCACTTCCGGAAACTCTTTTTTTAGCAGGTCCGCCAACGGCGGGGGAGCCATGGAGGAGGTGAAATCGTGCCCGTTCACCAATATCTTAGGGTATACGCGATAAATGTTGCTGGCATTGCTAACCGTCCTGTCGAAGCCCAGCTGATAATGTATCCAGATAAAAATGAGCATGCATGAAGCCAGGCTGATGGACAGACCTGCCAGATTTATGAATGCCAATGTTCTATGTTTTGCAATACTGCGAAAGGTGCTTTTTAAATAATTTCTAAACATAGGAGGTTGCTAAAGTTAGACTACTTGTTTTTCCGTTTCTCTGCCTGATAGACACTGGGCAGCACCCCGTAGACTTCCTTGAAATAGCGGGCAAAATATTTGGGGTTGTTGAAGCCGACCATGTACGCCACCTCGGCGACGTTGTGGCGGGTCTTTTCGAGCAGCTGTGCGGCCCGCTTCATGCGGAAATGGCGGATAAAGCCAATGGGGGTCTTGCCGGTAGCCCCGAGTATTTTTTTATATAGGGTCGTCCGGCTGAGGCCAAGTTCCCGGGACCAGTCGTCCACTGAAAAATCCGGGTTGGCGATATTTTTCTCGAGCACTTCCACTGCCTCGCGTACAAAGTCTTCGTCGGTGGGTTCCGGCTCCTCGTCGATCTCCGTGGGTTGGGCGATCACTCTTTTCCTGGCGGTCTCTTCGACCGATTCCCGGAAATGCAATAGGTTGCGGATACGCGAGATGAGGATCTCCACAATAAAAGGCTTGGAGATATAATCATTCGCTCCGAAGCCCAGGGCGCGGAGCTGGTGGTTTTCGGCCGAGAGGGCCGTGAGGAGGATCACGGGGATATTCTGGACGCGCTGGTCGGTTTTGATCTTTTTGCAAAGCTCGAGCCCGTCCATGAGGGGCATATTTACGTCAGTGACTACCAGGTCCGGCTGGGCCGAAAGCGTTTTTTGCCAGCCTTCCTGGCCGTTCGCAGCCTCCAGCACGGTGAAGAGCGGGGCCAGGTTTTCCTTGAGGTAAAACCGAAAGTCGTCGTCGTCTTCGACGAGGAGGACTTTGAAGCGGGTGATCGCTGTTTCGGCCGGGATGGATGTTTGGCGGGTGGGGATGGCGTTC
>JAICXX010000326.1 GCA_025934485.1 Chitinophagaceae bacterium | reverse complement strand
TTCTGGGTCTCACGATCGGGATGTCGGCCTGTTTCCTGATCTTTTTGTATGTGAAGTTCGAGCTCAGCTATGACGATTTCCATTCGAGGGCGAATCGCATTTACCGGGTAGTGACCGATATCAACAATCCATCGGAAGTGCTGCATTTCAGCGTGGCGGCGCCGGCGATGCCGGTGGCGGCAAAAAGGGATTTCCCGGAGATCGAGAAACAGGTGCGGTTTCGGCCGGCGAATATGCTGGTCCGGCGGGGAGCCTCGGTCCAGATCCAGGACGACAAGGCCGCTATTGCCGATTCGACGTTCTTCGAGGTCTTCGATTTTCCCTTGCTGGAGGGTGATCCGGCGACGGCGTTGCGCGATCCGTATAACATCGTGCTGTCTGAGTCTGCGGCGAAAAAGTATTTTGGATCGGTCGATCCGATGGGGCAGCAGTTGCTCCTCACGGGCGATAGCCATCCCGGGAAGGTAACGGGTGTCATGAAGGATATGCCGGAGAACACGGAATTAAAGGCGGATATGCTGGTGGCGATGAATACCGGTGCGGACGATTCGACCAATGATCAGAACTGGGGTGGATTTGGCGACTTTACTTATTTTCTGCTGAAGCCCAACACGAGTGCGCAGGCGCTGCAAAAGAAATTTCCCGCTTTTCTCGAACGGCATATCGGGAAGATGATGAAGGAGGGTAATCAAACGTACACGTATATCCTCGAGCCGCTGAAGGACGTTTATCTCAAATCGACCCGGGGCGGCACGGCGAAGGGCAGCATGACTAACGTCATCGTGTTTAGTATCGTGGGGATCTTTATCCTGCTGATTGCGGGGATCAACTTCATCAATCTGACGACGGCCCGATCGACGGAGCGGGCGAGGGAGGTCGGGATACGCAAGGTGATCGGGGCGGAGAGGGGGCAGTTGACCGGTCAGTTCCTGGGAGAATCGGTGATCTTGTGTCTGATCGCCTTCGTGCTCTCGGTGGGCGTGTGTGCGGCATTGTTGCCCAGCTTCAATTTCCTGGCGGGTAAGACGATCAGCACCGGCATCTTCAATCACCCGGCCTATATCCTTTCGTTGCTGGGCATCGGTATCGGGATCGGACTGCTGGCGGGGATCTATCCTGCGCTGGTATTGTCTTCCTTTCAGCCGATCGTGGTGCTGAAGGGACGTTTTGCAACCGGGACCCGGGGACTGTTATTGAGGAAAGGGTTGGTGATCACCCAATTCACCATTTCGATAGGGCTTATCGTCGCTACATTGCTGGTGGGGTTTCAGCTGAATTATATGCGAAGCCAGGATCTGGGATTCAATAAAGACCAGGAGTTGGTGTTGGATACGCATGGAGATAATCATCGGGATGCGTTGAAAGAGGAACTCCGGGGGTTGCCTGGTGTGGAATCCGTGGCCATGTCTTCGGGCACACCGGGAAATGGGGCCATGAACGCCTATTCCATCATTCAGAATCAAAAAGGGGAGATGCAGGTCTGCGCCCCCGATCTCTTTTTTGTCGACTTTGACTATATCCCGCAATATCAATTGAAGCTGCTGGCGGGGCGCGCTTTCTCGCGGGCATTTGGTGCGGACACCACGCAAGCGATGGTCATCAATGAAGCGGCGGTCCGGATGCTGGGGTATCATCGCCCGCAGGATGCGATCGGCCGCGATTTCTCGCAGTGGGGACGAAAGGGCAAGATCATCGGGGTGGTGAAGGATTTCCACTACTCGAGTTTACAGGAGGTCATCCGGCCACTGTCGCTACGGATAGAACCGGGTGGTTGCGACGAGATCTCTGTAAAAGTGAGCACAGCCAATCTCAAGGGTACGATCGCGGCGATCGAAAGGGCGTGGCACACGGCTATTCCGTACCGGCCTTTTAGTTATTTCTTTGTGGACGAGATGTTCGACCGGCAATATCGCGCGGAAGACCGGTTTGGGAAATTGTTCCTTTATTTTTCTGTTCTGGCCATCTTTATCTCCTGCCTGGGTCTGCTCGGGCTGGCATCATACAGCACGCTACAGCGTACCAAGGAGATCGGCGTGCGGAAGGTGCTGGGGGCGAGCGTAGGGGGCATCGTGGGCCTGTTGTCGAAGGATTTCCTTTGGCTCGTTGCGATCGCTTTCCTGGTTGCGACGCCGGTGTCTTTTGTGCTGATGAAGGGCTGGCTGGATGGCTTTTATTATCGGGTCAATATCTATTCGGCGTGGTGGATCTTTGTGCTGGCGGGTTTGGGGGCGCTTGCGATTGCGCTTTTTACCATTAGTTTTCAGGCTATCAGGGCGGCTACGTCTAATCCGGTGCAGGCTTTGCGTAGCGAATAAGCGGCTGCCTTTGCCGGCTTGATATATTTCTTATATTAGCCGGATGAAAACCATACAACGATTGGCCATAGCGGTACTTATGCTGGTGGCCCTGCCGGTCTCACGACTGGCTGCACAGACGACTTCCAACTATGATCCGCACGAACTCTTTGGTCCTTATTTTTTCAGAGGCGATGGTAACGAAGTTCGAAGCGCGAGCGGTCAGCCGGGGCCCAAATATTGGCAAAACCGGGCCGACTATGTGATCCGCGCCACTCTTAACGAACAGGACACGACGATCAGTGGTGAGGTCACGATCAGCTATACCAACAATAGCCCGGATAAGCTGGATTTTCTTTGGCTGCAGTTGGATCAGAACCTGTTCCGTCCTGACAGCAGGGGCGCTGCGACGACGCCGGTGAGCGGTGACCGTTTCGATGTAAAGGGCTTTTCAAAAGGGGGATATCATATCGAGCAAGTGGAGGTAACTTACGATGCCAAAAGCTATGCTGTTACGCCCGTGATCAGTGATGCCCGGATGCTCGTCAAGTTACAGGCGCCGGTAAAGGCCGGCGGCGACAAGATCAAGGTCCGGGTGAAATATAGCTTTGCCATCCCGGTGTATGGGGCCGACCGGATGGGGCGACTGGCTAGCAAGAACGGCATCGTTTACGAACTTGCGCAATGGTACCCGCGCATGTGTGTTTATGACGACGTTGAATCCTGGAATACGCTTCCTTATATGGGCCTGGGTGAGTTCTATTGCGAATACGGCAACTTCGACTACTACCTGACGGCTCCGGCTTCCATGACCGTGGTGGCATCCGGCGATCTGCAAAACCCCCAGGAGGTTTTGACTGCCCGGGAGATCGAACGGCTTGCAAAAGCCCGCAAGAGCGATACGGCTGTGATGATCGTCAAGCCCGAAGAGGTGGGTCAGGCTTCGAGCCGGCCTAAGACGACGGGCACCCTTACGTGGCATTTTAAAATGGACGATACCCGGGACGTATCCTGGGCTGCTTCGACCGCCTTTATTTGGGATGCGGCCAAGGTTAACCTGCCTTCCGGCCGGCCCGCAATCGCGCAAAGTGCTTACCCAATCGAGTCGGCAGGGAAGGATCGCTATGGCCGCTCCACCGAATACCTCAAGCGCAGCATCGAGATCTATTCCGATCTCTATTTCGAATACCCATGGAATTCTGCTGTGAGTGTGGCCGGGGTTGCCCTTGGAATGGAATATCCCGGGATCATCTTCTGTAAATCGGATCTGACCAATGGCCAGCTATGGGGGGATGTGACCCATGAGATCGGCCATAACTGGTTCCCCATGCTGGTGGGCTCGAATGAACGCCGTTTCATGTGGCAGGATGAGGGTCTGAATACCTTCATCAATCAGTTTTCGACCAGAGGCTTTAACAATGGCGAATATTTTCATGGGTTCAATTCGCAATTCATGTTCCGCATCTTTTCGAAAGAGAAAGACCCGCTGATGACACCGCCGGAGGCGATGAACCTGAATGGCTATGGTGCTTACTACTACAAGACCGCGGCGGCCCTGAATTTGCTACGCGATGTCGTTGTCGACAGCAGTCGCTTCGATTATGCGTTCCGGGAATATATCCGGCGCTGGGCATTCAAACATCCACAGCCCGATGATTTCTTTCGGACCATGAACAGCGCCATGGGAGAAAACCTCGAATGGTTCTGGAAAGAATGGTTCTTTACCATCGACAAGCTTGACCAGGCCGTCACCGCCGTAAAATATGTGGATGGGGATTCGACAAAGGGCGCGCTCATTACCCTTGAGAACCTGGATAAGATGGCGATGCCGGTGATCGTCAAGATCAGCGATGCTGCCGGTCGCTCCGAGGTCATCAAACTTCCGGTAGATATTTGGGAACGTGGTAGCAACTGGACGTTCAAATACCCTTCCGTGACGAAGTTGACGGCTGTCGAACTCGATCCGGACCATGTGTTGCCGGATGAGAATCGGGTGAACAATATTTGGAAAGGCGAGTAATACAATTTGTGAGGGCGCGGTAGGTGTGATAGGTCGCCTTCCAGATCTGGCCTTT
>JAICXX010000251.1 GCA_025934485.1 Chitinophagaceae bacterium | reverse complement strand
GTGAAACGACATAACCCCGATGACAAGGGCTATGTCGTCTCCTTCGAGAAGTTTACCGATGCCTATCTCCATAGCGTGGCCATCCGGCAGCCCGGCCCCACGGGCAGCCTCACCAATGTCTATCTCTTTGCCTGTATCGCGGTATTTATCGTGCTGATCGCGTGTGTCAATTTTATGAATCTGAGCACCGCCCGGTCGCTCGAGCGAGCCAAAGAGGTAGGCGTCAGAAAGGTGTTGGGTGTAACGCCTTCGCGGCTGGTCCGGCAATTCCTTGCGGAATCCATCCTCCTCTCGTTTGTTGCAGGATCGATCGCTTTGCTCCTTGCGGCGATGGGTCTTTCGCTGATCACCAATTTATCGGGAAAAGATCTGGGCCACGTGAACCTTTTCCAGCCCTTAACGATAGGCGGGATGATGGCTTTTTCGATCGTGGTAGGTATTGTCGCCGGCATCTACCCCGCCTGGTTCTTAAGTGGCTTCAAGGCCATATCGGTCCTCAAGGGCAAATTCGATCCCTCCCGGAATGGCATCTCCCTGCGGAAGGTGCTGGTCGTTTTCCAGTTTACCGTCTCCATTGTCCTGATCGCCGGAACGATCGTCGTGTTCCGTCAATTGACCTTTGTGAACGATCATGATCTGGGTTTCCGGAAAGATCAGCTGCTGGTCCTCGATTTCGAAGGTGACAACCAGGTCGAGCAGCACATCGAGCCGATCAAAACCGCCATTGCCAACGTGCCGGGTGTCCTTGGCGTTACCGCATCCCGCGCGGTGCCCGGGGAATTCCTACCCAATGCTTCGACAACCATCGAGGGGCCGGATGGAAAAATGGCCAACCAGATCCCCTTTATTTATGAGATCGACTTCGACTTCATACCCACGTATCATATTCCCGTTATAGCCGGAAGGAATTATTCCCGCAAGTTCTCTACGGACAGCGCTGAGTCGATGGTCATCAACGAAGCGGCGGCAAGGCTATACGGCTACCAAAAGCCCGCCGATGCCGTCGGGAAAAGGTTCGATCAATGGGGAAGAAAAGGAAAGATCATCGGGGTGGTAAAGGATTTTAATTTCCGGTCGCTGCACCAGAAAGTAGAGCCGCTTACATTGCGCTATGGTTACCCGTACGTCCTCAACCGTATCTCCGTCGGGCTCAAAGGCGGCAATGATATTCCGGCAACGATTGCCGGCCTCCATTCGCTTTGGAACAAGCTGGCGCCGCAACGACCGTTCCTCTACCATTTCCTGGACCAGAGTTTTAACGATCAATACCAGGCCGATCAGCAATTCGGGAAACTGTTCCTCTTCTTTTCCTGTCTCTCCATCTTTATTGCCTGTCTGGGGCTATTCGGGCTTAGCGTCTTTATGGCACAGCAACGCATCAAGGAAATAGGCATTCGAAAAGTGCTGGGGTCTTCACGAACGGCCATTGTGCTGCTGTTGTCGAAGGAATTCATCAAACTCATCCTGATCGCGTTGCTGATCTCTGTCCCGCTTTGCTGGTGGGTGATGCAAAGTTGGCTCCGGGGCTTTGCCTACCGCATCAGCGTCGGCCCGGCGGTATTCCTCGAAGCCGGCGTGCTTGCGCTGGCGATAGCCGTGGCGACGATGACCTGGCAGTCGATCAGGGCGGCGACGGCCAATCCGGCACGTTCGTTGAGGAATGAGTAAAATGATGTTTGATTTTCCGGAAAAGTTTAAAAAAGTCATGATATTGACTTAATTTGTATTAATTTAGTCAGTACAATGACAGATTTATGATGGTTGTTCCTAGAATCCTGGAAGCGGAAGTTGAGGCGAATATTGGGAAAAACAAGGTCTTGCTGATAATGGGAACCCGAAGGGTGGGTAAGACTTTCTTGTTGAGAACAATTGAAGCAAAAATTGACCGCCGAGTGCTAAAGTTAAATGGAGAAGACCTGGACGTACAGGAAACGCTCGGAAATCTCCGGGAGGCCAATTACAAGCGGATCATCGGTGACGCTGAAGTGGTTTTTATCGATGAAGCCCAGGCAGTACCTGAAATCGGCAAGGCGTTGAAGTTAATGATCGACAGCTTTCCGGAGCTAACGATTGTTGCTACCGGTTCCTCTTCCTTCGACCTGCTGAACAAAGCAGGTGAGCCGCTCACCGGGAGAAAAATATCATTCCATTTATACCCGCTGGCACAGGCGGAGCTGAACAAAATTGAAACCCCGCTGGAAACGCAGCAGTCCCTGGAAGAGCGGCTTATCCTGGGGAGTTACCCGGAATTGCTTCAACTGGAGACCTTTCAAAAAAAGTCGGAATACCTTTTGGAATTGATCCAATCCTATTTGCTGAAGGACATATTGTCATTTGAAGGCATCAGACAACCCGACAAGATCCTGCGTTTGCTGAGATTAATTGCCTACCAGGTAGGGTCGGAAGTTTCCTATAGCGAATTGGGAACCCAACTGGGCATCAGCAAAAATACGGTGGAGAACTACCTTGACCTGCTAAGCAAGGTATTTATTATCTATAAAATTCCAGCCTATTCTACTAATCATCGAAAGGAAATATCAAAAGGTTCCAAATGGTACTTTTTCGATAATGGTATCCGAAATGCCATTATCAATGATTTTAAGCTGCTGTCCCTGCGCAATGACATCGGTGCATTGTGGGAGAACTACCTGTTGTCGGAAAGGATCAAGCGAAATGATTATCGGCGGGAAAATGTCGAATATTATTTTTGGCGGACCTACAGCCAGCAGGAAGTCGATCTGGTTGAAGTCCGAAGCGGAAAGCTTTGGGCTTTTGAGTTTAAATATGCTTCGGACAAAAAGATCAAAATTCCTACTGCATTTGCCTCCGCCTATCCTGACGCCACGTTCGAACGAATATCGAAGGACAATTATTTGGACTGGATCGAGTAAAGGTGCTCATCTTATATTCAGCGTAATGCGGAGGAGCGTCGGCACGGGTCCGAAGGCCGGCCCCCCCCAGTCCGTCTCGTCGCCATTGAGGATACGGCTGGGTGTGAAGATGCCGCCCACGTACGATCCTTCTTCTACGCGGAGATATTGCCAGGCTTTGCCGGAGTCTGTCGGTTTGAAGGTGATGCGTGCAAGCGTGCCCGTGACCAGGAAGGTATTCCGGTCCTGCTGGATGATGAGCACCTTCCCGGTGGAACGCCCATTGGGCCGCGGGTGAAAGCCGCGGCCGGTACCGAACATGACCCGCGCTTGCCAGCCGTCGATCTTCACCGTTTCATCGGCGTGGTCATCGGATTCCAGCAGCGCGCTGATCTTGCCTTGTGCGGCCCACTCGGCCAGTTGCGGAAGCATTGGCGCGAGCAGCGCATATTCCTCGCCGAAAGCGGTGCAGCTGTCTGGTGCATTGGGTGACTCGCCCCCATTGTCATCGATCCCGAAAGGTGAAAAACCGATGCCGCCATGCGCCAGCACCGAATACAGATAGCCCACTTTCGCTGAGGTCAGGGCGGCCTCGGGAACCAGCAGCGCGTTGTCGGGCCGGGTATAGAGATCGATCACCTTGCGACATTTGTCGTCTTCGGGCAGGTAGATATCCGGTGCCACGAGGTCGATGGCCGGAGCAGCGATCTTATAGATCGGGATCACGTTGTCGGTGGCGCCGCCGCTTTCGTAGCTATTGGCCGTGGGATGCGTGAGCGGGTCCCGAAGCGCGACATTGACATACAACGGCAAGGGGTATTCGGCCTTTCCCGCCGCGGCCACTTCGCCGATGAACCGCGCGACATACCAGGCCTGGAAATATTCATCGGCGTCGGCGCCGAAGACTTTCGACCAGGAGCCGGCGGCACCGTCGGGGTGGCCGAGGGCCTTGAGGACTTCCGGTTGCAGCAACTCTGCAGGCACCGGCTTTTCGAAAAGCCGTTGCGCGGCGGGAGAATAATCGCGTACGGTGCCCCAGGCGCCCGGCTCGTTCTCCACCTGCACCATGATCACGGTGTGGGCCGGGTCCGCCTTTTTAAGATAACGCATAAACGCCGTGAAGGCCTTTTTATCGGCCAGAAGCGTGGCTTCCGCAATGGGCGACGGCGAATCGATGGGGTTGCCTTTGACACCGATACAGTTGGGATATGTTGTTGCCTGCAGCTTCATCCATGCCGGCATATAGTGATCGCTGCCGTTCTTCCAGGTGGCAAACCACAAGAGCACGAGCCGCGTGTGATGCGTCTGCGCCTGTGTCAGCAGGGTGTCGACCAGCGAGAAGTCGAATTTTCCTTCCTGTGGTTCGAGCTGTTCCCAGTACACCGGGATTTCTAGTGTATTGGCGTGCATCTGGTCTACTGCCGTCCATACTTGCGGCAGCAGTGCCGGCCATGCACTGGAATTGTGGGCCTGTCCCCCCAGGATGAAAAAAGGCTTGCCATCTACCAGCAGGGTATGGCGGCCCTGGTTGTCGACGATGGAGGGCATCGGGGATTGGGCGTAGCAACGGGCGACCAGGGCAAGGGCCGCAAGAGCAGAAAGGCATTTTATCATGACCAAGTTTACGGCTTATTTCGGGAATGTCATGCGGAGATTCAGGATTGGATAAAATTATATCATCCCTGGAGAGGATTTCTCCTGGTTTGCTAAGCGCAACATCCATAAGCAGATACGCAGGTTTGGGCAGGCTTTGCGATGATAGGAAACGCCGAAAGTTGTCTATGCAACTCTTTTTCCGCGATGTAAATTTGTAGCATGAAAAAGTTAATAGAGACGCTCTTCTTCGACAGAGAGGTCGTAGAGGCGATCAAGAAGACCAAACCCGAGCTATTGTACGCTCACCTGATCAGCGGTAAGATCACGATGAAGGAATATATCGCCGCGCGCACCGGGAAGCGCTAAACACCGCCCTTGAAGGCGGAGCCTGGTGTTCCGCCGGCCTATGCATTCTACCTCGCTATTCGCTTAATTTCGATACGGTGTGTTTTGGGCTGGTTGACGGTATAGATATCGTCAACCAGCATTTTACTCTCTTTCTCCCATGCAGCGCGAACCGCGGGGTAACGTCCGGCGCGATAGCTGTCGCGTTTCGAATTGACGGCCCAATCCTTTGCAGCCTTGGCATTTACCGAGTCCATGGTAACGAGGTCGTCGTTGAACTTACGACCGATCCCCCGCAGATAATCATATTGCAGCCAGGCATACTGCCGCAACTTCGACTCCAGCCCCATGCGTTCTTCGTTGAGCTGAAGCACCGCCATCGCCTGCTCGTATTCCGGCGTATTGGGCAGCTTCGCCAGATTGATGCCTTCGCCGAGTTCCTCCGCAGTGAATTGTGCGATCTTCAGGCCGTCGATGGTCAGCTCGTAATCGCCGCTGCTCAACCCGCTCACACGGAGCATCTCCCTGTTGAATTCGGTATAGAACGGCATTACCGGCAGCGCTTCGGACTGGCGATGCGGATTCCCCCACAGCCGCGGGACCGTATCTACCGGGAATGGCAGCGAGTTAGCGAGGTAGTCGAAATGCAGACCGTTCGACGCACTGATATTCGTGATATGACAATTCCCTTCGCGTTCGAGCTTGCCGCTTTTGGCATCGATGGCGATATCGGCAACGGGCAAGTCAGCCAATCCCTGTGCTTTCAGGAATAGCCACGCCATCACGAAATGGCCGGAGTTACCGGGATGGATGCGATCATTGCCGGTGAGCGTAAAGGTCGAATCCTGTTTTTGTTCGCGGAGATCGATGGCTGTCATCGGATGCAGGAAATCCACCAGGCCCCAATGATTTGCTTTTGCGGCTGCGGTCTGGAAGGCAGCGATCTGCTCCATCGCCTGGACCTTGCCGGGGAAGACAGCGCTCTTGAGCTTTACAGTCTCGTCGAAGGGTGAACCAAGGATGATCACCTTTTTTACATTGGGCAGTTTTTCCAATCTCGCCCGGATCAGGTCGAAGTAGTGACGACTATCGGCGACATGCACGCGGGCAACCGAATCGGGGTTGCCCTTGAGGTATTCCCAATAACCCGAATCGTTCATGCCAAAGGTCAGCACGATCACATCCGGATCGGCGGAAAGCACGTCGTCATCGAAACGTTTGTAGATCTCTTCGGCGCGGTCGCCGCCGATGCCCCGGTTGAGGATCACGATGCGCCTGCCGGGGAAGTGCAGCATATAATACAGCCAGACATACGATTCATAATAGCCTTGTTCGGTGATGCTGTTGCCGACGAAGGCGATCTTGTCGCCGGTCTTGAAGGGTGCGACCTGGGCGGTGGTCGTGTTCATGCCAAGCGTTACGAGGGAAAGGAAGAACGCAACTAGTCTTTTCATTTTATTACATCTTTAAATTGTATGGTTCGGATGCCGAAACGGGGAGCGGTGATTTCTACACATTTGGCGTCGCTGCCGCAGTCTTGAATGTTGAGGCGTTTTAGGATATGCCCGTCGAGTGTGACCAGGTTTACGGTCTTTACCGGGAAATTGGGCCCTATGCGTTGAACGCTATCCTTGCCTTCCGCATTGAAGAGACGCACCAGCAGATCGTGTCCGGAGATGGTCATTGACGAGACTTCCCAACCGGGACTGGACAGCGTCAGAAACGAGCCACCGGCATCTCTCGCCCCGTGACGAACCAATAACGGCTCATTCCAGCGCGTAGCGGTAGTCCAGATGCCGGCCTGGTCCCAACGTCCGGCATGGGGCAGGAGCGCATAGTCCATGATCGTGGGCGCCGTGATCGTATAATCCCGGCCAAACAATCCCGGTCCAGAGTAGGCGACGGTCAAAGCCAGCGGATAGTTCGGCCCATGGGCATAAGACGTGGTCTCGTCGGTGAAGACTGCCAGGCCATACATGCCCGCTGCATCCGTGACATCGACCCATTTGTGGGCGACCACATTCTTGATGCTGTCCCAGCTATCGAAGAAAGTATTGTCGAGTCCGCTTTCGAGTACGTCGAAGGGGGCGTTCTTGTAGACCTTTTGGTTCCTCAGGGTCACGGGGAACAGCACCTGCAGCTTGAAACTATCGTTGTAGAATTCTTTTTTCAGGGGATAGCCTTTGATGCTGTCCGGCGACTCACCGATCCGATGATTTTCGCTCCAGTGGATCTCGAGATGGACATCGATCCGTGGTTCACCCTGTATCACGGTAAGTAGTTGGGTGAAGGGCGTGCCGGCGATCTCCCCGTCGATCTGTACCCGTACCCGCAGCGGACCGTTTTCAAGGATGGTGAGCTTCGCCGGCGTTTCCGTGCTGGAGCGGAATCCACCATCGTTATAGAAATTACCGCGTAGCTCGTTTAAGTAATACGGTGCTTTTTCGTCGATAAAGTTATGGGGGTCGGGGCCTTTGGTCAGCAGACGGGTGATAGCCCCACCCTTTTTTGCATCGAGCCCGATGGAATACTTGTCCGTTTCGATGTTGATCCTACTGTCTTGCCCGCTCGCCCGGGCGCCCCGGCTCACAGTGGTTGCGGTGGTTGCGGTGGTTCCGGTGGCTCGACGCAGACTATAGTGTTCGGTACCGAGTGGCAACACGGTAGCGCTAAAAAGCAATTTTCCATCGGCAGTACGCTGCGTGGTAACAGGATTACCCAGAAGATTGGTCACTACGGCATCCTTCCACCCATCGGGCAAGGAAACTTCGACGCATTCCCGACGTTCAGCAGCCGTGGTATTGAAGACAGCGATGGCCTCTGCCCCGGGTGCGAGCCGCGTCATCGACACGGCGGTGATGCTGTCCGCGCGGC
>JAICXX010000260.1 GCA_025934485.1 Chitinophagaceae bacterium | reverse complement strand
GACCGGACTGCCGACGTTGAGGACGACTATTATTTTTTCCCCCCGGGCGTGACAGGCCTGGGCGAGTTTGCCGATGAGGGTTTGCTCCGTGTCGGTGAGATTGAAATCGCCGGTAATGGCTCTATCCGCGCCTTCGCCGGCGTTGCGGCCGAGGGTGTACAAGACCTCGTCGGCGCCGTTTATGGCGGTTGCTATTGCATTCTCGTCGGGTACATATTCCGGTGTCATCCGGGGTTTGCCGAGGGTCAGGGGCGTTTTCTTTGGGTGGGCGGCTTGATCGGCCTGAATGTATTGCTGGTATTGGCCGGCTAATGGTGTGATGATCCTGAAGCCGGCGTTTTGAAGGCCTTGTGCGATGGAGATGGTATAACCCGAGTGTACTTCGCCGCTGCCTGTGCCGCCCATGATGGTCGCATAGGAAGCATTACCGAAGAGCGCGAGAGTCCCGGCTTTTT
Organism: Chitinophagaceae bacterium; assembly: GCA_025934485.1. Lineage (GTDB taxonomy): Bacteria > Bacteroidota > Bacteroidia > Chitinophagales > Chitinophagaceae > Puia. The sequence goes on along the minus strand of JAICXX010000260.1, from coordinate 6,769 downwards.
GTAGCGGCAAGGTGGATGCGTTGTTTTGGAGCAGGATCATTCCTTCGGCAGCGGCCTTGCGGGCGATCGCGGCGTGCGCTTTCAGGTCGGGGTGACTGGAGAAGGCGTATTTATGAAACGAAGGAGTCTTTACGATAATGTTCAAGATCTTTTCGACATTGCGGTCGAGGTCCGCGCTGTCGAGGGAACCATTTTTTACGGCTGTGAGGATGGCATCCATTTGGTTTTGTCCACCGGGCATGAGCAGATCGTTGCCGGCGCGGACTTGTGCGGCGCGGTCATGGCCGCCGAACCAATCCGTCATTACAAATCCTTTAAAACCCCATTCGTCGCGGAGGATGGCCGTGAGGAGGTCGGCGTTTTCGGAGGTGTATATCCCGTTGATCTTGTTATAAGAGCTCATCACCGTCCAGGGCTGGGCGTGTTTTAAGGCAATTTCAAAGCCACGGAGATAGATCTCGCGGAGGGCGCGTTCGCTGATGATGGCGTTTACGCTGTTGCGGTTGCTCTCCTGGTTGTTCGCGGCGAAATGTTTGATAGAGGTGCCGACGCCCTGGGACTGGATGCCGTTGACTACAGAGGCGGCCATGAAGCCGGAGACAAGCGGGTCTTCCGAATAATATTCAAAATTCCTGCCGTTGAGCGGGTTGCGTTGGATGTTCATGCCGGGTCCGAGGATGAAGTCGACGCCATAGTCTTTGATCTCGCTGCCGAAAGCCGTGCCGACGCTTTTTACCAGGGCCGTATCCCAGGAGGAAGCCAGCAGGGTACCTACGGGCCAGGCAGTGGCGTAGTAGGTTTTGGAGCTATCTCCATGGCGGATCGGATCGATGCGTACGCCTGCGGGGCCATCTGCCTAGACGGTAGCAGGGATGCCGAGGCGGTCGATGTTCATGGTATTGCCTGCGGCGCCGGGGACCCTGCCGTCCGCCTCGCCAATGATGGGACCTTTGCCGGCGAAGCGCATGCCGGTGCCGACAACCAGCCGGACTTTCTCTTCCAGGGTCATGGCTTTGACGACTGCGGCGGTTGGGGCGTGGCCCAATTGGGGCGGCTCGGATTGGGCGTGTGCGGTGGCGGGGGCGATGGCTGTGGTGGCGGCGGTGCAGACAGCGGCGAGGTAATGTATCAACTTCATTTGGCTATTGTTTTACGCGGACACCTTTGGCATCGAACATGCCCATGAGGTTGCCTTTTACGCTGTCCGTAGGAACGGGTGTGAGAGTGATGTTGACGTCATAACCCTGGGTGGTGAAATAGAGGGTAACGTCCTTGTCCTTTTCGTCGATCTGGGTAAGCTTCGTCATTTCCTTGTCCGTGGAGTCGTTGACGGTACCCGTAAGTTTGCCATCTTTGCGTTCGAGGAGAAAGAACATCGAGGCATCGCCGTTGGGCGTACCATAGACGGTGACCTTCCATTTTCCAGGGAAATAATCGGTAGTGGATTGGGCATTGACCCTGGGACATAGGAAGAAGGCGAGGAGAATGGCGGCTGCAATCGAGATTTTTTTCATATTATTCCGTATTTTTGACGGATTGAAGATATTATGAACTTTTCAGACGACCAAACTTTATTCCTGCATGGCGATGCCTACCTGCGGAATGTGGGGGTGGACAATGTGATCTTCGGCTATCATGACAAGGAGCTGAAGGTGTTGTTGCAACGACCTTTTGTGCTTGAAAAATGGACGGTTACGGGCGGTTATATCCGGAAGACGGAAACGATCGACGAGGCGGCCGCCCATATTGCCTTTTCGCGGACGGGGTTGAAGAATCTTTTTCTGCAGCAGTTTCGTGCATTCGGGACGCCGACCCGCGCCGTCGACAAGGGCTTTACACCGGAGCGGATCAAGGAAGCTACAGGTTTCGAACTGCCCGCCAACCATTGGATCTTCGATTATTTTGTAGCGCTGGGGTTTTATACGCTCACGGAATTTTCGAAGGTAACGCCGACGAAAGGGGCTTATGATGCCGATTGTGCGTGGTGGCCGGTGAGCGAGTTGCCGTCCCTGCTATTCGATCATCGGCAAATCATTCTCGCGGCGCTGGAAGCATTGCGGCTGCATATGGCGCATTTCCCCATAGGGTATGAGCTGCTGGAGGAGAAGTTTACGCTGCCGGAGATCCATAGTCTGTATGAGACGATCCTGGGCAGGTCGTTGGATGACCGCAATTTTGCCAAGAAGCTGATAGCGACGGGGATCGTTATCAAGACGAAGGAGACGCGACGGATCGGGGCGCACCGGTCGCCTTTTCTTTACCGGTTCGATACCGTGAAATATCAGCAGGGGTTGAAGACGGGAGTGGAGCTGGTGTTTTAGTGGAGGTGGTTCTTTGTAAAGACTTCGGTGATATAGCGGATGTCGTAGCAAACGATGATGCCGGAGTTCTCCTCGACGGACAGTGTGGTGTTCTTTTGTTTGATATCTACGGGCTCGGGAAGATAGCCGGAGATGACGCCGACGATGCTCATTCGTTTGGCGGCTTCGTTGTATGCGATCACGGGTCCGCCGGAAAACCCGAGGTTATTGTGTCCGTCGAGCAGGAGGATATCGACGCCGTTGTGGTTTACAAATCCCGAGATGATGGCCTTTTTCAGCAAGGGGAATTTGATGCCGAAGGCTTCGGTACCGAGGTTGCCCAGGGGGTAGCCGAGGAAGTAAGTTTCGCTGCCGACCGTCACCCACACGCTATCCATGGAGAAGCCATTGCCATTGAAAACTTTGGCGATGGTGTCTTTGTATTTTGCGAGTTCGTCGGGGATGGCTGCGTTCTGGGAGACCGTTTCCGCCAGTTTGAGGACCGCGACGTCGATCTTTCGGTCGGGGTGGTAGTAGATCTTCGCACGAAAGGGCTGCAGCTCGTTTTGGACGACCATCTGGATCGGCACTTCTTCGCCGTTGCGATGCGAGGAGGCGAAAAGGTGCGCGGCCGTTACGAAATACTGTTCGCCGTTCCTTGTCACCATGAAGCAGGTGCCGGTGAATTTATCGCCATAAATGTTGTAAGTATTGGACATAGCCTGGACGATGGGCACGGCTTTGTCCATTTGGGCATGAAGCACGCTGGGGCCGACGAAGGCAAAAAGCAGGATGAGCCAGGCTTTCATCGCCGAAAGGTACCTTAAAAAAATTTGAAAAAAATTTGCGCAACCGGGTGGTTGCACATATATTTGCAGTCATATGGTTGCAAATACCCGACGCGACGCCCAATGCCATCGCTGAGCATTTCGACAGCCATCAGCGTGCGACGTAACCGGCCGGGAGATTATGGTCACTCCAATCCAACAAAAATGAAAGAGATCGATCGATCAATCAACCCACTGGACAAATTATTGAACGGTAGATGCAAATGACAACAGGCTTGCCTGCTTTGTAAAAAGCGACTATTTTCGGGCAGCTTAAATTTTATATAGTGATCATACGTTCTACTACACGCGCATTCTTGCTGTATTCTTTTGCTTTGATGACCCTGGGTTGCCGGAATAACCCCAATAGTGGTGGTCAGGACCCGGCGCCTGTCGCCCAGGCCTATCCGGTATTCAAGATGGAGACCCATACTACGGTGTTGCAATCGGAGTATCCCGCCACGTTGCAGGGTCAGCAGAATATCGAGATCCGGCCGAAGATCGACGGCTATATCGAGCATATCTATATCGATGAGGGCGCCACGGTGAAAAAGGGGCAGCTGTTGTTCAGGATCAGCGCGCCGCAGTATGAGCAGGACGTGAAGAATGCGCTGGCGGTCATCAACAGTGCGGAAGCGGATGTCAACACGGCCAGGCTGCAGGTGGAAAAAACGAAGCCGCTGGTGGACCGGCATATCATCAGCGAATATGAGCTTAAATCCGCAGAAGATGCGTTGAAGATAAAAGAGGCGGCGCTTGCGCAGGCGCAAACGACTCTTGCCAATGCCAAAACCAATCTGGGTTATACCGAGGTAACGAGTCCGGTGAATGGGGTTGCCGGCATGATACCTTATAAATTGGGCAGTCTTGTCAGCAGCACCACGACGTCGCCGCTGACGATGATCTCCAACATATCGAAGATCTATGCTTACTTCTCCATGAACGAGAAACAGCTGCTCGATTTTTCCAGGACCTATAAGGGAAGTACCGTAGAGGAGAAGCTGAAGCAGCTTCCACAAGTGGTGTTACAGCTTTCGGATGGGACGGAGTATCCCGAAAAAGGGCGGGTCGAAACCATAGGCGGGTTGATCGATCCGCAGACCGGCGCCGCCAGCTTTCGTGCTACCTTTCCCAACCCCGTGGGGCTGATCCGCAGTGGCGGCAGCGCCGTGGTGCAAATCCCTGTGACGATCAACAATGCCTTGCTCGTGCCGCAGCAGTCGACGTATGAGCTGCAAGGGAAGCGTTTTGTCTACCGGGTGGATGGGGACAAGGTAAGCAACGTCGAGATTACCACGATGTCCGATCCTGCAGGCCAGTATTTTGTGGTGACCGGCGGCCTGAAGGCCGGGGACACGGTGGTATATGAAGCGGCAGCCCCTATTGCCGACGGCACCGCCATCAAACCAGATCTAAAGCCCGAAGGTCAAATTTATAAGGACCTGAACTAATCACCGAAAGACACCATGACACTTAAAGTTTTTATCGAGCGGCCCGTACTTTCTACGGTGATCTCCGTCATCCTCGTCATCCTGGGTATCCTGGGGCTTATTGCGCTGCCCATTACCCAATATCCGGAAATTGCACCGCCCACGGTGCAGGTATCGGCGTCTTATCCGGGCGCGAATGCCGACGTGGTACTGAACAGCGTGATCGTGCCGCTGGAAGAGCAGATCAACGGCGTCGAGAACATGACCTACATGACCTCCAGCGCTGCCAATGACGGTTCGGCATCGATCACCGTATTCTTTAAACAGGGGACCAACCCCGACCTCGATGCAGTAAACGTACAAAACCGCGTGTCACGGGCCACTCCCCTATTGCCGGCGGAGGTCACCAGGGCCGGGGTCACCACGAGCAAGCGGCAAAGCAGCATGGTGATGGTCTTCTCGATCAACAGCACCAACAAATCGTTCGACGGCACCTTTTTGCAGAACTACGCCAACATCAACGTGATCCCGATGTTGAAACGGGTGAACGGCGTGGGGGATGTGACGGCGTTCGGGACGCAGGACTATTCGATGCGCATCTGGTTGAAGCCTGATGCGATGGCGGCTTACAAACTGATACCTGACGACATCAGCAATGCCTTGGCCGAGCAAAACATCGAGGCGGCGCCGGGAAAGGTGGGCGAGAACAGCAACCAAAGCTTTCAATACGTCCTCAAGTACAAGGGGAGGCTCAAGACGCCGGAGGAATATGGCAATATCATCATCAAGGCGACGTCGACCGGTGAGCTGCTGAAGCTGAAGGACGTGGCGCGGATCGAATTGGGGTCGCTGGATTATTCGGTTACGTCGACCACGGATAACCACCCCTCCATAGTGATCGCGGTATTCCAGGCAGCGGGGTCGAATGCCCATGCCATGATCAATCAATGCGAAAAGACCATCGAGACTGCTGCGAAGAGTTTTCCGCCGGGGGTGTCCTCGAGCATGATCTTTACCGCCAATCAGTTCCTGGATATCTCTATCGACAAGGTGGTGGAAACGCTCATCGAGGCGTTTATCCTGGTGTCGATCGTGGTATTTATCTTCCTGCAGGACCTTCGCTCGACGCTGATCCCGGCCATTGCCGTGCCGGTAGCGATCGTGGGAACGTTCTTTTTCCTGAATTTGTTTGGCTTTACGATCAATCTGTTGACCCTGTTTGCTTTGGTCCTCGCGATCGGCATCGTGGTGGATGATGCGATCGTGGTGGTAGAGGCCGTGCATGCCAAATTGGATCAACATGTGCCGACCGCCGAGGAGGCGACGCTGAGCGCGATGAACGAGATCAGCGGGGCGGTCATCTCCATTACGCTGGTCATGGCGGCGGTGTTTATCCCGGTTACTTTTATCACGGGGTCGGTAGGGGTGTTCTATAAACAGTTTGGCTTGACACTTGCGGTGGCTATCCTGATCTCGGCCGTGAATGCATTGACGCTTTCGCCGGCTTTGTGTGCCTTGTTGCTCAAGCCGCATCATGAGAACAAATTGCGCAAAGGTTTTTTACAACGATTTTACGCGGCTTTCAATGCCAGCTTCGAAGCTACGACCAAGAAATACAAACGGGCGATCTCGTTTTTGGCGCGGCGGCGATGGATTGCGGCAGTGATCGTGCTGGGTTTTATAGGACTCTTTGCCTGGCTTTTGAAGGTGACGCCGGCGGGTTTTGTGCCCAACGAAGATCAGAGCTTTATCATGGCCGATGTATCGTTGCCCCCGGCTTCTTCGCTCGAGCGGACGACGCACATCGCCGACCAGGTGGTGAATATCGCGCGGGGGCTGCCGGAAATGAACACGGTGGTGCGGGTGGCCGGCTCGGGCATTTTGAGCGGCGGTAATGGCGGCTCCTATGGTGCGCTTTTTATGAATTTAAAGGACTGGGATCAGCGGAAGGGAAAGGATCATTCGGTGGATGCGGTGATCAACAAGCTGTTCGGCGCGACTGCTGGGATCAAAGGAGCGAACCTCTTCTTTATCGCACCGCCGACACTCGAGGGCTTTGGGAACACGAGCGGTTTTGAATTCCAGGTGCAGGATCGCACCGGCGGCGATATTGCGCATTTCTATGACGTCAATAACAAGTTTCTTGCGGCGTTGAACAAACGGCCGGAGATACAATATGCGACGAGCTTTTTCAATATCAATTTCCCGCAAT
>JAICXX010000175.1 GCA_025934485.1 Chitinophagaceae bacterium | reverse complement strand
TGATGGGTGACAATCGCCATGACTCGCAGGACGCCCGCTTCTGGGGATTCGTGCCCGAAGACCACATCGTCGGCAAGGCCTCGCTGATCTGGATGAGCTGGGACAAAGGCATCCGCTGGAACCGGCTCTTCAGGCCGATCAGGTAGGCTCCCCGAGCCGGCCTGACCCACATCCCGCACCGGCCCAACTTCGCATCCCGCTCCGGCCCGACCCGGCTTCCGACCAGCCGCCCCGCCCCAACCCGAACGCCGCCCCAATCCGCCGCAGCCAAAAAAAGCCGGCCCCTCAACACAAGAGCCGGCACGAACCGCGGGACTACTGCATTATTAGCACCAGGTGTCGAAAGTCAGTGAATATCCCAAAATAGCTTTGTCGTCACCACGTCTCCGCCGATCGCAGCGGCAGCAGCTGTATAGTTGGCGCCATTCACCGTCTGTTCGTTCTGTGGATAATACAGTCGGTTCGGAAAGCCCGATATCGCCCCTACCGGCGCCGGCAGCGCAGGCCAATCCAGTCTCCGGATATCGATCCATTCGTGATCCGGATGATCATATAAAGAGATCCACTTCTGCAGGGCGATCTTCTGAAGATCGGTGCCCGCCGCGGTAGCATACGCCACGCTGGGGTCGGCCAGATAACGCGTCACCGAGCTGTCGGCGCCGCCCCAGTACTTGATGCTCTGGCGGATACCTTCGTCATAATGGCTTTCGACCGTGCCGCCAACATTAAAACCACGTGCGACCGCTTCGGCACGGAGAAATTCCATTTCAGAATAGTCCAGCACGACATAAGGAAGATTCGACGCACTGTCCTTTGTGGAAGGTCCCGATACCGTCGAATACGTAGTCTGGACACCCATGACCGCGCCTACATACTTGCCGGAGGCGCTGGCCTTTCCATAGTAGGAGGTCAGACGCGGGTCCGCATTGGAAAGCAGCTGGTCCATCAACGGCTTGGATGCGATATAGTCATTGCGTTTAGCCACGACAAAGTTGGTATACATGGGATTGTTGCTAGGCTGCGACCCATAAGCCATAATGCAATTCTGCGCGGTCGAGGTGATGGCGTTGGGGCTCGCAGTCTCCACCACAGTTTTTGCCGTGGCGGGGTCCACGTCCGCCAGCGTCATACCCATCATCATCTTCAGGGAGTTGGTGAAGCTGATCCAGTTCGCGATATTGCCATGGAACCAGAGATCTTCGGACGCGGCAAAACCCGCCCCGCTGGTACTCAGATTGGCCAGATCATTGTCTAGCCGTTTGAGCAGATCGGTGTAGATCGCATGCTGATCGTCGTATACCGGGAAGAGATTTTCAGGGTTCAGCGCCTGCGAGTATGGAATATTGCCATAAGAAGTCACCAGGATATACCAGGCATAAACCGCCACGATATCGACGCAAGCCCGACGATTGGTGATGGTCACAGCCGAGTTGGTCGCATCCGGGATGGTTGTACTAAGAATACTGTCCGACCTTTTGAGATTGTTCAAACAGTCCCGGTAAAGCACATTCCACTGCGTAATCGGCATTTGCGAAGTCTGAAAGTTATACTGGGCATTGTCCTCGATGATCGCCTGCGCCATATAATCCACAATATGCAGGGTGATATTTCCGCCGCCGTTGTTAGCCAGCTGATTGGTGAGTGCAAGTGTACCATCGGTAAAAAGCGGAGCGGCGGGAACAACAGCCGCTTTTTTTGTCTGGTCATTGTAAGAGGATATATCCTTCGTACAAGCCCCTAACACCAATACCGCCGGAAGTATATAAAAAATTGATTTCTTCATGTTGGTGATTTTAAAATTGCATTTTTAGGTTTAAGCCAAGGGAGCGAATCGTAGGGTAGCTGCCAAACTGAAGACCCTGGTTATTATTACCTGCGGAAGCGCCGTCTTCGGGATCGGCCATCGGGAGATTCTTGTGGATGATCCAGAGATTACGTCCGAGGAGCTGGATGTCGATGCCTTTGATCACTCTTGAAGCATTGCCGAGTTTGGAGCCTGGAATATGATAACCCAGGGACAGCTCACGCAGCTTCACATAACCGGCGTCGTAAGCCTCATCCGGCGGAGGCAGAAGCAGGCTGTTCCCCGATGTGATCGCCGTGCGTGTAGTATTTGGCGTACCATCCGCCTTTACGCCCTTCAGGATGATACCGCCGCCATTGGCAACCGGCAGACGCTTTTCATTGCCGAGATCGTTGAGCCCGGTGCTCGCAGGAAGGATGCCCGACTGCTCTGCATAGTACTGGTCCAGCGACCATACCGTACCACCCTTTCGCACGTCGACCAGGAAGGATAGGCTGAAGCCCTTGAACTTAAAATTATTGGTGACGCCGCCGATCCAGTCCGGACTGAAATTCCCGAGGACATTGGTGGTCGTGGTGCTTAATACGTAAGCGCTTCCGTCATTGCTCACAACCTTCTGACCTTTGAGGTAGGTATAGGTCTGACCCTCGATCTGGCCATAGGGCTTGCCCACCGTGGCGTTGGTAGAAATGCTGGCCTGGAAGGTCGCCAATTGCAGATTGGTCGCACCGTTGTTCAGCGAGATCAGCTTGTTCCGGTTACGCGTCCAGTTGGCGGTAATTTCCCAGGAGAAGTTCCTGGTTCTCACCGGAGTTCCGTAAACCGTCACCTCAAAACCCTGGTTCTGCAGATCACCCGCATTGACGTATTTGGAGTTATACCCGGTGGAAGTCGTTATGGCAATCGGCAGGATCTGGTCTACCGTATTGGTGTGATAGAACGTGGCATCGAAACCGACACGGCTTTTCAGGAAGCTCATCTCGAGACCGATCTCTTTGCTATTCGTTCTTTCAGGCTTCAAGGCATCGTTGTTCTTGACAGTAGGCAGGGCGAAAAGTATGCTGGAGGTTGTACCTGCTACAAAAGGATTGGGCTGGTTATAAACGTCCTGGATACTGCCCCAGGATGCATCATTTCCCACCGTAGCGTAGTTGGCGCGCAGCTTGCCCGAAGACAACCACGGAGCGTTGTCCTTCAATTGCTCGTAGAACTGCCAGCTGCCGGAAATAGCATAGTAGTTGTAAGCGTTGGCGTCGACGGGCAGGGTGGAAGACCGGTCCCGGCGAAAGCTTCCGTCAAGACTCAGAAAATCACGGTACGTAAAAGTAGCGCCGGCGAAATAGCCGTCGACGGCTTTTGGCGTACTGGTTTCAGTGGGGGCAGCAATGGCGCCTACCGAATTGGAGATCGCATAGAGCTTCGGGATGATCAAACCACCTGTCGTGGACTGATAGATCGAGGTGATGGCGTCCCTGCGCATGTTCACGCCCAAAAGCCCATTGAACTTGAGATCCTTGTTGATATCCTTATTCATCGTGGCGATAAGGTCATAGTTGAGCTCCCGGAAAGAAGAGTTGAACCGGCTGTACATGGGCGTACCGATACTGCCGACGGCGAGCCGCTCTTCCTGCGCCTGATCGTACGTATCCAGCGATATCCGACCCAGGATGTTCAGCCAGGGTAACAACTGGTAGTTCAGACTTACATTGCCATAAGTTCGGTTACGGCTATCGTTCTCAAAGTTCTGATTAGCGGTGAACCAGGGGTTATTATACGAAAAAGGAGTAAGTCCGGTCGTGGTAGTGGGGTCGGCCCAGTTCCAGGTGATATTTTTCTGGGCCCTGTTATAGGCCTCTTCCTGTTCTTTATAGTCCACGTTCACCTGGCCATATTCGCGAAATTGGGGCATGGAGCTGCGGTTTCCGTCATAGCCGGTGGGATTGCGGCCGACGGTCGTTTCCTGTACATAGTTGGCTGTGGCGGAGACAGTGATCTTGTCCGTGAGCTTGTAGGTAGAACCGAAGTTGACCGTGTTGCGGCCGTCATTCTGATTGGGCATATCTCCCTTTTCATTGATCCGGCTAAAACCCAGCTTATAGGACCCCTTTTCGTTGGCGCCATCCAGGAATACGCTTTCGTTGTTGGTGATCGCGGTTTTGAAGAAATACTCCGGTCCGTGCTTGGGCGCCACCCAGGGCGTAGCTTTGTGGTAAGTGGGACTCAGGGGGTCGAAGGCATCCCACTGGTAGACCATGATGCTCTTGTCGAACTTGGGGCCCCAGGAACGCGGAGCATTGGTGTTAACGACATAATCCGGCACGCCGTCGCCCGTAACATCCTTGTAAATGAACCCGCCTGTAGCCAGGTTATCGGAACGGCCGGCGCCATACTGGTTCTGCCGTTTAACAAAGGTGGACCTGTCGATCCGGCCAAGGGTCATGCCCGCATTGGCGGTGACATTCGTCCCGGAACGGCCCTTTTTGGTCGTGATCATGATAACCCCGTTCGCGGCGCGCGAACCATAAAGGGCCGTGGCGGCCGCGCCCTTCAGGACGTCGATGCTCAAAATATCGTCGGGATTGATATCGGACGCGGCGTTGCCCATATCATACCCGCCGGTGCTGCCCAGACCACCGTTCGAGGTGCCATTGTTTGTGGTAGATCCCGACACCATAATGGAATTGTCCAAAGGCGTCCCGTCCACGACAAACAACGCCTGGTTGTTGAACCCAAGCGATTTTATCCCTCGAACGACCACATTTACCGAACCGCCAAGGGAGTTGTTCTGACGGATCTCCAAACCGGAAACCTTGCCTGAAAGACCATCGGCAATATTCGCAACGCGAACCTTATTGGCATCGTCGCCGCTGATCTGCTGCGCCGCATAGGGAAGCGTGTTCTTGGCGCGCCGGATGCCCATGGCCGTAACGACGACCTCATCCAGGTTCTTGTCGGTCCTGACTAGGGTGATGCCAATGCCGGTCTTTCCGGTAATGTCAACACGCTGCGTAACGTAGCCAACGGCCGAAACGATCAACGTGCCTTTTAGGGTAGATTTGATGGCGAAGGTGCCGTCCTCCTTGGTGACAACGCCACCATGCTGGCCTTCAACATGAATGGTCGCGCCGGCTACAGGTTCTCCGTCCTTGTCAAGGACTTTTCCCGGCAGGTTGATGGTCTGTGCGCCAGCATAAAACGGCACAAATCCGATCGCCATGAACATGACGATCAAGTACATTAATCTTCTCATAGCAGTTATTTTTTTGTGCTGGGAATTTGCCCTCCAGAGAAATTAGCAAATTCCCAGCAGGCGCTAATGTCTGTCCTGACGGACAAGCCGCTTCGAGCGGCTTCGGGGGTGGTGTGATTCAAATTTGCGTGAATCTCCCCGCAGGCTTTTTATCATTTTTAGCCAGCTCTGACCGGATATTAACCCCGGCAACTCAATAAAAACTTAGTAACCCTCCGCGCGCATCGCGCCCGAAAACCCGTCGGCCCGGGGATGGGCCTACGCCTGGACGGCATCTACCTTGGTCTGTCCCTCGATAGAATGCGATTCCGCTCCCGGCCGCTTGTGAAAGAAACGCTTTTGGAAAAGCAGGATGGCGATCACTCCCACCGAGATCGACGCGTCGGCAAGGTTGAACACCGGACTGAAGAACTCGAACTCATCGCCGCCCACAAAGGGGAACCAGGAAGGATAATGCGTCTTGATAATGGGGAAGTAGAGCATGTCGACCACCCGCCCGTGAAGAAAAGTGGTATAGCCATGCGGCGGAAAGATCTTCGCCACATGATCGTAGGTGCTGCGTTCGAAGATCAGGCCATAGAACATGCTATCGAGCAGGTTGCCCAGCGCGCCGGCGAAGATGAGCCCCGCGCAGATGATGAAACCCCGGTGATATTTTTTCTTGATGATCGTCTGGATATAATAGACGCCGAAGACCACAGCAACCAACCGGAACAAGGTGAGCGCCATCTTGCCCCAGGACCCGCCAAATTTCCAGCCCCAGGCCATTCCTTCGTTCTCCACAAAATAGATCTGGGCCTTATCACCCAGCAACTTGATGCCATTATCGTAAGGGGAAACGCGTTCGAAGTAGGTATCGGCAGGGTGGCTCAGCGGCATATGCGTCTTAACCCAGATCTTCAGACTCTGATCCGCCACGATGATCAACAAAACGATTAAAAAGATAGTTCTCGCCTTCATAATTGAGTCTCAAATATAATCAATAGTTGCTAGTGCTACTGTTCAAAATACACTCTTTTCACCCGCCCGCTCACCGCTGTGAGTATCTCGTAGGGGATCGTTCCCGCCCAGGCGGCTAAGTCACTCACGGACAGCTCTTTGCCAAACACGATCACTTCGCTCCCTTCACGCACGTCGGGGATGCCCGTGATGTCGATCATGGTCATGTCCATGCTGATGACACCGATGGTCGGCGCGAGATGCCCGTTGATCCACATCTTACCCACGCCGTTGCCCAGATCACGCCGGTAGCCGTCGGCATAGCCGATGCGCACCGTTGCCGTCACCGTCCCGTTCGCCGCGAGACCCCTGCGGTTATAACCCACGGTATCCCCCCGATGCAGATGTTTGATCTGCGCGATCGTCGTTTTCAGCGTCGACACCTCCTGGAGATCCAGCCGGTGCGAGTTCGCGCTGTCGATGCCATATAGACCGATGCCCAGCCGTACCATATCGAGCTGGTCTTCCGGCCGCCGGACTATGCCCGCCGAATTGGCGATATGCCGCAGAAACGAATAGCCCAGCGCCCTCTCCAACCTATCCGCCGTTTCCCTGTAAATCGTACTTTGGCGTCGCGAGAAAGCATCCTGTCCCGCGTCTTCGCTTGCCGCAAAATGACTGAAGACTGATGTCACCTTAAACGCCGCGGCAGGCAGCGAGCTGAGTAGTTCGTCGATGGTATCGGGTGCAAAACCCAGCCTGTTCATGCCCGTCTCCAACTCTATATGCACCGGAAACGCCGGTATACCTTCCTTTTTGAGCCAACGGTCGAAGTGCTTCAGCAGCGTGGGCGAATAGATCACCGGCTCGAGATTGTATTCGACTAGCGAATCATACGAGCTCACCTCCGTGTTCATCACCATGATCGGCACGCGGATACCCGCCTTTCGCAAAACCACTCCTTCGTCCGCATACGCGACGCCGAGATAGTCGATCCCATGGAATTCGAGGAGGTTGGCGATCTCGAAACTACCGCTGCCATAGCCAAAGGCCTTCACCATGGCCATCACCCGTGTACCCGGTTGCAGCAGCCCCCGGTATTCGCGCAAATTGTTTGCCATGGCGTTGAGGTCGACCTCCATCACGGTTTGATGGATACGTTCGGTCAGCAACCGGTCGATCTCTTCGAACTCGAAAATGCGCGCGCCTTTGATGAGGATCGTCTCGTCGCGGAAATGGAGTTTCCCGAGATCGTGTTTAAAGGCTTCCACGGTGGGGTAGAACACCGCCTCGCCGGGAAACCACTGTGCGAAGGCGTTGGCATGCGTGCCGATATGGGTGCCGATGCCGATCAGCCGGTCCACCTTTTTCTGACCCAGCGCCTGTGCGATCGAGGCATAGAGCTCCCCCTCTTCGCGTCCGCTTTCCAGCAGGTCGGAGAGGATCACGCTCCGGCGGCTATGTTGCTGTTGCGCCACGAGAAAATCCAGCGCGATGGCCAGCGAGCTCAGGTCGGCGCTATAGCTGTCGTTGATCACGGAGCAATGGTTGATGCCGCTCTTGAGCTCGAGCCGCATGGCGATGGAAGCGAGTTGCTCCAGCCGCACTTTGATCTCTGCCATCGGGCGTTTCAGCCAAAGCAGCACGCACACGCAGTGCAAGGCGTTCTCCACACTTGCATGGTCGGTGAATGGCACGATAAGCTCTTCTTGCGCACCCTCAAACGAAACCGTCACCGTCGTCCCGGCGCTGTTCGTCTCCAGCGAGATGACCCGCACCGTCGCGTTCTCCCCGGAACCCCAGGCAAAAAGCATCTCTCCCGCCGTACCGTCCGCGCCCTTCCCCGTCGGACTTCTCTCCCGCCGGACCGCTGCGCCACTCTGCCTTCGTGGCGCCGTCCGGCTTCCGCCCCTCTGGCTTGGGCGCCCGTCCGACTTCCGCGTGTCCGGCGCCCGTCCGGCGCCCGCCTCCCGTTTTGCCATCCATGCCCCGACCGCCTTGACCGTTTCCCGTTGATCCGAACAATAGACCAGCACGTCGGCCCCTTCAAACAGCTTGAGCTTCTCCGCGGCCTTCGCGGCAAGACTCTCAAACCCCTCGCTATGCGCCTCCCCGATATTGGTGAACACGCCGATGGTCGGCCGGATCATGGGCTCCAGCCGTTTCATCTCGCCGGGACGGGAGATGCCCGCCTCGAAGATGGCGAGCTGGTGCGCGGCCTGTAGCTGCCACACGCTCAGTGCGACGCCGATCTGCGAATTATAGCTTTTAGGACTTCGTACGATATGATAGTCGGGGGCGAGCAGCTCGTTGAGCCATTCTTTGACGATGGTCTTGCCATTGCTTCCCGTGATGCCGATCACCGGCAACGAGAACTCCCGCCGGTGGGCCGCCGCCAGCGCCTGCAACGCCGCGAGTGTGTCGTCGACCGCAATGATATTAGCCTCCGGCATATCGATGGGCCCGGCCGCATCCGACCCATCCGGCCCCGCGGCTCCGGAGCCCGCCGCAGCGGCCGCCCCCCAATCACCTCCCACCACAAAATTCCTCACCCCCCTTTTATAAAGTTCTGAAACAAACCGGCTCCCGTCCCGCCGCGGTCCCTTGAGCGCAAAGAACAGCGAGCTCGCCGGAAAGATCAGCCGGCGGCTGTCGAGCAAAAGCTGCCCCACCGCATCGTCGGCATGGAACTTGACCCAACGCCCGCCGGTCACCGAACAAATGTATTTGATGCTATACTCCATCTTTCTTCCGACTTACCCATTTTGAATAAAAGATCCCCCCGGCAATACACACGAGGATCACCATCAGGCATACAAACACCGGAATCTCGACATCGAAGAACTCCACCAGCATCTTGATGCCCACGAAAACCAGCACCACCGCGATGCCCTGCTGCAAATGCGAGAACTGATCGATCGCCCCGCGGAGCAGAAAGAACAACGATCGCAATCCCAGTACCGCGAAGATGTTGGACGTGTAGATGACGATCGTCTCGTGGGAGATGCCGAAGACGGCGGGGATCGAGTCGATGGCGAACACTATGTCCGTCGTGGCCAGCAGCACCACCACCACGAACAAGGTCGTGAACCGCCGTTTCCCGTCCACCATCACCCGCATCTTGCCGTCGCCATCGCTGCTCGTCAGCGGGAGAAACCGGCGCATGAAGCGGTAGACGCTGTTGTCCTCGATATGCACCTCTTCGTCGTGTCTTGAAAAGAACATGGTGATGCCGGTATACACCAGGATGGCGCCGAATACGTAAAGAAGCCAGTGGAACCGGGTCACCAGCGCGATGCCCACCGTGATAAAGATCACCCGCAGCACGATAGCCATCAGGATGCCGATGAGCAAAACCCGTGCATAGTAGGCAGGCTTTACCTTGAAGAACGAAAAGATCAAGATGAAAACGAAGATATTGTCGATGCTGAGGCTCCACTCCATCAGGTAGGCGCTGAAATATTCCAGGGCCATCTTATGCCCGTCCTCATACCACAGAAAAGCAAAAAAAGCCATCGCCAACCCCACCCAAAAAGCCGTTTGAACCAAGGCTTTTCTCATGGAAACCGTCGTCCCTTTCCTACTCAAACGCCCCAGATCGAAAATAAGCGCCGATAACAAAACAATGCCAAAAGTCAAATAAGTAATAGACGTTGGGCCCATTCAATAAAGATACATTTATGCTCCGTATTTCCGTTTCCTTATCAGTTGGTAGATATATCCCCCAAAAATCACCAGAAGCAGTGGCAGGCCGATATTGATGAACTGCCAGAAGCTGCGACCCTTCTCCACTTTCGCGGAATCGAGCAGCCGCAAAGTAAAGTCCTTGGAACGTGTCTCGAGAATACGCGAAGGGTTTACGAGATATTCCAGGCAATTCTCCACGAAATCCTGGTTGGCGAAGCGATAGTTGTTGTCGCCGGTGCTTACACCCAGCTGTTGCGGCCCCTGTTCTGTGACATCATTCATAAAGATATCGCCGTCACCCACTACGATCACCCTCCCCGGCTTCTCAGACTCGGACAGGAACGGTTCGTGGTATACATTCGCCATACTGTCGGCAACAGCCATGGGCACCCGGTTCGCATAAAGCGATTGGAACCTGCCTTCCAGCAGCATGGCCACCGGGATATTTGCACGCGGGAACATCCGCGGGTCGGAGGTATATTTCAACACATCGAAGCTGATGATCGCCGGCGTCCCCACCGTCCGCGAATTCGCCGAGGTCTGTAACAATACGGTCTTCGTTATCCCCGGTGCCTTCACGGTGTCGAGGCTGTTGGCGAATTCGGCGAGCACCGGGTCGAGGTTCTTGGAGATCGGACTGGTCAGGCTTCCGCTTAGCAGCGGGTAATACGGCCAGGGGATGGGTTCGATCTGGGGCTTGTCGCCCTGCATGCCTACCACGATAGGCAGGTGCGCACACTGGAGATCTTCCACGAGGTCCTCATTGACCCTGACGCCGTATTTAAAAAACAAGTCTTCGAGTTCCAGACCGCGATCATAAGCCACTACGCCGTGTTCCTGCCGGAGGCTGTCTTTTTCGGCGTGCAGCACATCCACGGCCCAAATGATCTGGCCGCCATGTAACACGTACTGGTCGAGCATCAGTTTCTCGCGGTCGGTGAACCTGCTCGCGGGTTTCACGATCACGATAGCGTTGAAGGTGGTCGGGATGACCGGCACGCTATCGAGCGGGATAATCCCAAAACGGTAGTTGGCCCGCATATCCTGAATGAGATCATATACATGGAAATCAAGCGGCTCGCCGTTTCCAAGTACATAACCCACCGCGGGTTTCACTTTCTCGGTGATCTTGTCGATGGCGTTGCCGAACTTGTATTCCAGCAACGTCTCGGCATTGGCATAAAGTTGTTCTTCCGGTTGGCCCTGCACGCCCGCCTGGACGCCCTGGAGCAAATTGACCGGATAGATATGGTTTTTATAACGGAAGATGGCGGCGGGAATGATCACGCGTTGGCTTTCCTCTTCGCCTTTTTTGGCCTGCGCCACCTGTGTCATCGGCTGAATGCCCATCCGCCGCATGGAATCCAGGAAGTTGGCCTTGGCGGAATCGTCCAGCTGGGTCAGGGGATCGTAGGCATGCACCCGGATCTTGCCGCCGCAATATTCGTTGAACTCCTGTAGCTCGTCATCCGCGCTTTTGGCCAGTTTGCGGATGCCGGCCTTGAGATCGCCCGCCAGGAAAAAATCCACGGTGATGTCATCGTCTACATGGCTCAGCATGGTCTTGGTGGGAGCGCTAAGGGTATAGCGTTTTTCCTTGGTGAGGTCGACCTTGAAATGCAAATGCGCGGACAACAAGTTGACCACGGCCAGCACCACGATGAGCCCCAAAGGTCCCGCTACCGCCCACCGCTGTCTGCCGATACCCGCCTTGCTACTGCCCTCGACCTTTTTGCCCAGGTGGCGGCCGGTCAGCCAAAGGAAGAGGAAGATCACGCTACCTATATAAAGGACATCGCGCACATCCACCACTCCCCTGCTGATGCTGCGATAGTGGAAGTCGATGCCCAGCATGGCGATATAATAGTCGGGACCCGCCGAGAACACCGGCAGGCCACTGATGGCGCCGAATCCGCTATAAAGCACAAAACACGCAAAGGCCGCCACGATGAAGGCGACTACCGCGTTGGTAGTGAAGCTGCTGCACCAGATGCCGATCGCCGTGAAGGCCGCCGCCAGCAACACGAGCCCCAGATAGCTGCCCGTGGTCGCGCCGGTGTCGATACCGCCCTGGCCGCTAAGACTTTGGATACAGAGATAATACACGAGGGTGGGCAGCAGCGCGATCAACACCACGATCAGACAGGCCAGGTATTTCCCGGCGATCAACCTTCCCCGTGTCAACGGCCTGGTCTGAAGGGTTTCATAAGTACCCATCCTGAACTCCTCCGAAAAGCTCCGCATCGTGATGGCAGGGATGAGCAACAAAAGGATCCAGGGCGCCAGCTCAAAGAACTTATCCAACGTTGCATAACCAAAAGCCAGGATATCGGTATCCGGAAACACGAATAACATCAGTCCGTTGAGGAGCAGGAATACGATGATGGCGATATAACCGGTAAGATTGCTAAAGAATTGGCGTAGTTCTTTTTTGCAGATAGCCCACATAGACGCAAAAATAAATTGCGGGAGACTCGCTTTAAAATAAATTAGCGCGTCTCCCGCAAAGCGCTAATGTCTGTCGTTCCGACAAGGCCCCTTCGGGGACCTTAAATTGCGGGAGACTCGCTTTAAAATAAATTAGCGCGTCTCCCGCAAAGCGCTAATGTCTGTCGTTCCGACAAG
>JAICXX010000044.1 GCA_025934485.1 Chitinophagaceae bacterium | reverse complement strand
ACCAAAGCCGCCGGTGGCGGCTCGTCCGTAAGGACAATTTTAAAATCCGGAGGGCAAATATACGGGGTTGCCGCTTTCGCGTAAAAATATTTTTATCCCTTCACAGGAACCTTCAAATATCGCTCACCCAACCAGCTGTCTTTCAGCGGAATCAGCCACTTGTTCTCCAATTCTGCTTTAGTCTGTACGGTATTGTTGAAATAGAGTGTATCACCGTCGATATTGCCGTTTGTTAGCGCGTGGGGCAGCTGCGAAAGGGGAACCATCTGCACCTTGCGAGCCGCAGGCAGATTGTCCGAAGGACCGACTTTTGCGTCGACCTGGAAAGCCAGCATCAGCCGGTCGAACAGATTGACGCCAAACTGTTTTTCGATCTCCTTGATCAGATGCACCGAACTATCTGTACTGCAGCCGCTGACGCCGGTGGCATGCTCATCGGCCATCAGCACGATGAACTGGCCATAGAAGAGATTGGCATAGCCTTTCACGGGGGTGCCATGTGATTTCCAGTCGCGGACAAAGGCTTCCAGCATTTCCTCGATCTGCAGCGCCTCCGATAGAAAGAAAAGCCGTGGGCTCTGGTAGACCCATACCCGCGAATCACCGGCAAAATCTTCGGGTAACAACTCGTTGTGATGTGCGTTCATAATTTACAAAGTTAGGCAATCGAGCTGGCAATCAGTTCGGCGATGTCCATGACCTTTACGGTCTCTTCCTTTTCCTCCTGTTTGACGCCATCGGTGAGCATGGTATTGCAGAATGGACAGGCGGCAGCGATCACTCCCGCGCCCGTACCCACGGCCTCGTGGCTGCGTTCGAAATTGATCCGCGTCGTTCCCTTTTCTTCTTCCTTGAACATCTGTGCACCGCCGGCACCGCAACAAAGCCCTTTACTGCGGCAGCGCTTCATCTCGACGAGTTCCGCGTCCAGGGCTTCGAGCACCTTGCGCGGCGCCTCATAGATGTCGTTACCGCGGCCGAGATAACAGCTGTCGTGATAGGTGATGCGTTTGCCCTTGAAGGGCCCGCTTTCTTTGATCCTGATCTTGCCCTCGTCGATAAGCTGTTGCAGAAAAGTAGTGTGGTGTATGACCTCGTACCGGCCACCCAGCTCGGGATATTCGTTGCCGAGGATATTGAAACAATGCGGACAGGCCGTGACGATCTTTTTGACGCCGTAATTGTTCAGGGTTTGGATATTCTGATAGGCCATCATCTGAAAAAGGAACTCATTGCCGGCCCGGCGTGCGGGATCGCCTGTACAGGCCTCTTCTTTGCCCAGAATGGCATAGCGGACTCCGGCCTTATCCAGGATGGTGGCGAAGGCCCTGGTGATCTTTTGGGCCCGCTGATCGTAGCTTCCGGAACAGCCGACCCAGAACAGGATCTCCGGTGTTTCTCCCCTGGCTGCCCATTCGGCCATCGTTGTCACCTGCATAGCGGATATTTTTCGTAAATCTAAGGATTCCGAACTAACTTTAGCGCAGTTAACTGAACGGAGTTCAGTTCGCAGCCGAAGGCTGCAGACATAAATGGTTTTCGGCAAAAAATTATTTTTCCTGGGAATTTTTTGCCGAATTTCAACAATCGCTAAAATGATTTCGATATGGCAGGCGACGATAGCCTATTATGGATAAAGAACTATGATCTGTGGTGTCAATTGTCCGACCAAGAATACAAAGAGCTCAAGGTGGAACATGCCGTGATCGAAGTACCGCGGGGCGAATACATCTATTTCGAGGCCTATAATCACAATAAGATCTATTTTATCAAAGAAGGCAATGTCAAGATCGGCTATATCGATGACGACGGGAACGAAAAGGTCAAGGAGATCATCCGAAAGGGGGAGCTCTTCGGGCAGTTCAGTCTGGAACGCAGCAACCTGCATGGCGAGTTCGCCCAGGCGTATAAAGAGAATGTGAGCATCTGCGCCTTTACCATCGATGATTTCGAGCGGCTACTCAAGAATCGTCCCGACCTGGCCCTCAAATACAGCAAGGTAGTCGGCGCCAAGCTGCGCAATATCGAGAACCGGCTTATCAATCTCCTCAATAAAGATGTCAAGACCCGGCTGATCCACTTTCTCTGGCAGCTGGTAGAACAAAACCTCGGCGAGAATACCGCAGAAGGGTTTTGCATGCCCAATTACCTCACGCATGAGGATATCGCCAGTCTCATCGGCAGCAGCCGCCAGACGGTCACGACCATGATCAACGAGCTGGAAACGGAAGGCATCCTTTCGTATAACCGGCAGGAGATCTGTTTCCTCGATGTGAAAAAATTGCAAAAGCGCGTTCAAGCATGACAAAGTTTTTTTTGGGTACTTTATTGGTTCTTTTTGGCACGGGTACGATCCGGGCGCAGCAGTATAAGCCTATTGATCAGGGGTCTGCGATCGATTTCCAGATCAAGAATTTCGGGTTCAATACCAAGGGGTCGTTCAGCGGTCTCGACGGCACGATCACCTGGGATGCCAAAGACCCGGCCAAATCGGTTTTCGACGTGAGTATCGGGGCCGCCACGATCACTACGGATAACGATATGCGGGATGGTCACTTACGGGGGGACACGTATTTTGATGTGACGCAGTATCCCCGTATCCGGATGGTCTCCACGAGCGTCACGGAGAAAGGCGGCCATTACATCTTCCACGGGAAACTTACCATAAAGAGCACGACAAAGGATCTGGAGTTTCCGTTCATTGCCACGCCGATGGGGGAGGACTATATCTTCAAGGGAGAGTTCACCATCAACCGGAAAGATTTCGGTGTCGGTGGCTCCAGCACGATCTCCAACGACCTGAGGGTCTCGCTCACCGTGCTGGCGAAAAGGCAGTAGGCTTTGGCGGACGCGGCGTGCGGCCGATGGTCCGGCGATCCCAGCGGGTGTCAGCCTTCGGCCGTCCAACCATCCCGGTCATCGGGCGAGAATTTCCAGGGCGCGAAATTGTTCTCGATATTGCTGAAAAGCGCATTCCATTCCTGCGGCGCATTGCTGTCTTCCATGATCAGCGCCCGGCGCATCTCGACGATGATCTCCAGCGGGCTGATGCTCACGGGACATTCTTCCACGCAGGCATTGCAGCTCGTACAGGCGCGTAGCTCCTCCACGCTGATATAATCGAGCAACGTCTTGCCGTCGTCCGTGAACTTTCCATTGGCATCGATATTCCGGCCCACTTCTTCCAGTCGGTCACGGGTACTCATCATGATCTTGCGCGGGGAGAGGACCTTTCCGGTGAGATTGGCGGGGCACGCCGCGGAGCACCGCCCGCATTCCGTACAGGAATAGGCATCGAGCAGGTTGCGCCAGGAAAGATCGAACACGTCTTTGGCACCGAATCGGGGTGGGGGAGCAGCCGAGCCATCGGCAGGTGCGGGCGGCGCCGTCTCCGGTTGCATGGCATACAGGACCTCGTTTTGCACGGCCGGCATGTTCCGCAGCTTCCCTTCGGGCTGAAGCCTTGCATAATACGCGTTCGGAAAAGCCAGCAGGATATGCAGGTGTTTCGAGTAAGGCAGGTAGTTGAGGAATGCCAGGATGCCCAGGATATGCAGCCACCAGCAGACGCGTTCCAGTACCACGAGCGCCGCGCTGCTCCAGCCATTGAGCAGGGGATGGAGCCAATGGGAGAAAAGGAAATCACCGGTAAGATGCAGCCCATAGTGTCCATAGCCGCGGGATTGAAGCAGCGTGTCGGCGGCATTCATGGTCAGGAACAGGGTCATCAGGACGATCTCCGTGAGGAGGATATAGTTCGCGTCGCTCCGCGGCCAGCCGTCGAGATCATGGCTGATGAACCGGCGCAGCTTGACGATGTTGCGGCGCGAGAGGAAGATCACACAGGCGAGGAAGACGCCCACAGCCAACACTTCGAACCCATCGATGAGCCCGATATATACCGGACCCAAGAACCCCGAAAATAGGCGGTGCGTTCCGAGGATGCCGTCCACCATGATCTCCAGCACCTCGATATTGATGATGATGAACCCGGCATAGATCACGAAATGCATCACCGCCACCAGCGGATTCCGGAACATCTTCTTCTGCCCGAAGGCCAGCAGCAGCAGGTTCTTCCAGCGGCGGCCGCTGTCACCCGAATAATCTTCGTCCTTCCCCAAAAGGATATTGCGGCGTACCCGGCGGATCTTACGAACGAAGAGGTAGATGGCCAGGACAAGCACCGGGATGAACACGATCTGCTGAAAAAGGAGCATATTCATTCGCCTAAGATAAGCGAGATTGCCTTAATTTGTGGCGGCAATGAAAAATTACATTCTGACGCAGCAGGTGGCGGAAAAAAAGCTCCGTCGTATGGCCTACGAGATCCTTGAGAACAACGCGGGGGAACAACAGCTGATCCTCGCAGGTATCCGGGAAAGCGGCAGCGTCATCGCCCGCGTCATCCAGCAGCAACTCAGGGAGATCGCCGGAGATGTCCTCCAAACGACGCTGATCTCGATCTCGCTGGACAAAAAGAATCCCGGGACCGTGACGCTGAGCGAATCCCTTTCTTTCGACGACCGGGTCATTATCGTCATAGACGACGTCGCGAACAGTGGCAGGACACTGCTCTATGCGATGAAACCCTTTCTGGAATTCCGTCCCCGGAAGATCGAGTCGCTGGTGCTGGTGGAGCGCAGCCACAAAGCCTTTCCGGTGCAGCCGGATTATACCGGATTGTCCCTGTCGACCACCTTGCAGGAGCATATCAATGTCGAAGTGGAGGGGGACCAGGTACGGGGCGCCTGGCTTGAGTAAGCCCCTGGAAATGCCCGGCTCTATCCACATTGGTGGAAAATTGACAGGCAAAAAAAGCCCCGAATACCCGGGTTTTCAAGCCCAAAAGGGGTAAATTTGCCCTCCCCCCGCCGCGCGGGGAAGAATATAAATCATGGAAGATAATAACACTCCAACAGAAACCCAGGATAACAATCGCATTGTCCCTGTAAATATCGAAGAGCAGATGAAAACGGCCTACATCGATTATTCGATGTCGGTGATCGTCGGCCGGGCCCTCCCGGACGTCAGAGACGGATTGAAACCGGTACACCGCCGTATCCTTCACGGCATGAACGAGCTGGGTAACCACAGCAATAAACCACACAAAAAGGCCGCCCGTATCGTAGGGGAGGTGATGGGTAAATACCACCCGCATGGCGACGCCTCCATCTTCGACGCCATGGTCCGCATGGCCCAGGAATGGAGCATGCGCTACCTCCTCGTAGACGGCCAGGGTAACTTCGGGAACCAGGATGGCGACGGCCCCGCGGCCATGCGTTACATCGAAGCCCGACTCCACCGTCAGGCCGAATACATGCTCGAAGACATCGACAAGGATACGGTCGATTTTCAGAACAATTTCGACGATACCCAAAAGGAACCGATGGTCCTGCCTACCCGGCTGCCCCAGCTCCTGATCAACGGGTCGAGCGGGATTGCGGTAGGTATGGCGACCAATATGATGCCGCATAACCTGAGCGAGGTCATCGACGGGTGCATGGCTTATATCGACAAGCAGGACATCACCACGGACGAGCTCATGCAGCACGTCAAGGCCCCCGATTTTCCCACGGGTGGCATCATCTACGGAATGGAAGGGGTAAAGGCCGCCATGCATTTCGGGCGCGGCCGCGTAGTCCTGAGAGGCAAGCTCCACGTCGACACCAAAGCCAGCGGCCGCGAGACGATCATCGTAACGGAAGTGCCTTACCAGGTGAACCGCGACGCGCTTTGCGATCGTATCGGCCAGCTCGTCAACGAAAAGATCATCGAAGGCATCGCACATATCAATAATGAATCGAATAAACGGGAAGGTACACGTATCGTCATCGATCTCAAACGGGATGCGGTGGCGAATATCGTGATCAACCAGCTCTATAAACACAGCGAGCTCCAGACCTCCTATGGTATCAACAACGTAGCCCTGGTCAAGGGCCGCCCCAGGACCCTCAG
This sequence comes from Chitinophagaceae bacterium, assembly GCA_025934485.1. GTDB lineage: Bacteria > Bacteroidota > Bacteroidia > Chitinophagales > Chitinophagaceae > Puia. Next base: position 30,484 of record JAICXX010000044.1, on the reverse strand, counting down.
CCTGCGCGAGATGATCAGCGAGTTCGTGGATTTCCGTATGGAGGTGGTCACCCGCCGGACCCGTTTCGAGCTTAAGGAAGCTCAGAAAAAGGCGCATATCCTGCAAGGCTATCTGATCGCACTTGACCATCTCGACGAGGTCATCGCCCTTATACGAGCTTCCGCTACACCGGAGATGGCCAAGGAAAGCCTGATCAACGCCGGCTGGGGGCTGGATGAGGTCCAGGCCAAGGCCATCCTCGAATTACGCCTCCAACGGCTCACCGGCATGGAACGCGATAAGATCCGCGAAGAATACGACCAGCTGATGAAGCTGATCGCTCATCTGCAGGAACTGCTGGCCGATGAAGGCAAACGCTACGACGTCATCCGCAAGGAACTGCAGGAGGTAAAGGACAAATTCGGCGATGCCCGCAAAACCGAGATCACCTATCTGGACAACGAGGTCAGCATCAAAGACCTCATCCGGGAAGAAGATGTTGTCATCACGATCTCCCATCTGGGCTATATCAAGCGTACCTCCGCCACCGAATTCCGCCAGCAGCGTCGTGGCGGACGCGGGGCCATCGGCGGGCGTACCAGGGACGAAGATTATATCGAACATCTTTTTGTGGCTTCCACCCACCACACGATGCTGTTCTTTACCGAGAAAGGCCGGTGTTACTGGCTCAACGTCTATGAGATCCCCGAAGGGGAAAAGAACGGCAAGGGCAGGGCGGTCCAAAATTTGATACAGCTTCCCCCGGACGACAAGATCAGGGCCATTGTCGACGTCAAGGACCTGAAGGACGAAGCCTTCGTCAACACCCATCATATCGTCCTCTGTACAAAACAAGGGATCATCAAAAAGACCTCCGTGGAAGAATTCAGCCGCCCGCGGCAAACGGGCGTCAACGCCATCACCATCAACGAAGGCGACGAGCTGCTGGAAGCCCGGATGACGGACGGGAACTGCGAGATCCTCATGGCGGTGAAGAGCGGCCGGGCCATCCGCTTCGAGGAAGAAAAGGTGCGGACCACGGGCCGTGGCGCCATCGGAGTGGCGGGTATCGAGGTCGACGACAAGGGCGACGAAGTCATTGGCATGATCTGTGTCAATAGAACCGATAAGTCCAGGACCGTTCTCGTGGTCAGCGAGAAAGGCTATGGAAAAAGGACGCCGATCGACGAATACCGGATCACCAATCGTGGCGGGAAAGGGGTAAAAACTATTAGTGTCACAGAAAAAACCGGTAAATTAGTCGGCATTCTCGACACTACCGAGGACGAGGACCTTATGATCACCTGTAAAAGCGGCGTTACGATCCGTATGTCGATAGCCGGTATCAGCGAGCAGGGACGGGCCACCCAGGGGGTTAAGCTCATCCGGCTGGATGAAACCGATGAGATCGCCGCCATTACCAAGCTGGATAAATTAGAGGAGGAGAGCAATGGCCACAATCAGGGAGAAGCTTCTGCCGCTGCCGAAGGGAACGGCCTCCCTACGGCCACCGGGGACGCCGGCGAAAGTGAGGAGCAAGGCGGGGCTACCGATGCGGGCGAGGCTGCCGAAAGCGAACCAACGGATGATAATCAATAGGTTAGAAATCGTATATCAAATAAACATTTAAAAAATGAAACCGGAGGTTCACGAACTCCTTTAAAAAAATCATTATGAATGTGAGTAAAAGACTCTTCCTAACTGGTTTCCTTGCCATGGTCGGTATGGGCCTGTTCGCACAGAGCGTCGACAAAGCAAAAGATCTGCTGAAAGCCGGTAAAATCGCCGATGCCAAAGCGCAGATCGACAATGCGCTAACGAACCCAAAGCATCAAAAGGACGCAGAAGCCTGGTACTATGAACTGAAGATCTACAATGCCATCGCCGCTAATGACCAGCTGCGCGCCCAGTATCCCAATGCCCGTGACACCGCCTTCATCGCGTTGCAGAAATACGTCGACCTGGATGAAAAGGACAAGAAGCTTCTCCTCCTCCAGATGGATGGTTATAAACCCGTCAACGAGATCTATCAGGGTTATTTCCAGGTAGGCGCCGCCGATTACAATTCGGGCAAGTACAACGACGCGCTGGAAAATTTCGAGGGCGCCATCCGCACCAGCACCTATATGACGGCCAAAGGCTGGACCAAGCTCCCCATCGATACCACTTCCACCCTGTACGCCGGTATCTCCGCCGAAAAAGCGCAGAAGAAAGACACGGCAGCCATCTATTATGGTAAACTCGCCGATGCCGGTATCTCCAGCATCAACGGGACGAACATGATCGACATCTACAAATGGCTCGTGGACTATTACAATAATAAAAAGGATGACGCCAACACCCAGAAATACCTGCGGCTGGCCGAAAACAAATATCCCGACGACCTTTTCTGGCCCAGTACCCGCCTGGACATCCTCCGCGAGAAAGGCAACAAAGATTCCCTGTGGGCGGAATATGACACCATCACGACGAAATTCCCCAAGAACCACCTGTTCTTCTTTAACTACGGTCTGGAACTCTATCAATATGCCAACGATACCAGCTCCGGTCATCGTCCCGCCAACTATGATACCCTCATTGGTAAGGCTCAGGTCGAGCTGAAAGCCTGTCTGGCGCTCGAACCCGACTATCCGCAGGCTTCATTGGTCCTGGGACAGATCTACTACAACCAGGCTATCGACATGCAGGCTGCAACGAAGAAGATCCCCGGCAAGGCTCCCGAGGATATCAAGAAAAGGGCCGATTTGCGGATCGCCGCCGGCAAGAAGTTCGATGAAGCCATCCCTTATTTCGAGCAGGTGGACAAAGACCTGGGTTCGAAAGGAAAGCTCAAGATGGACGAAAAGAGCGCACTCAAAGATGCGTATGATCTGCTGACGAATATCTACACCGACAAGAACATCAAGGATAAGATCGACTATTGGACGAACAAGTACAACAACGTCGATAAAGACCACTAATCTTCTTAAAAAAAAGCCCCGCAAGGGGCTTTTTTTTTAAGACACCACCAATCCCTTTTCATCCAGCAGCTGATAGATCTCTGTGCGGATCTCACCGGTAGTGTACGCCGTCTTCGTGATATCTTTTATCCAGAAATAAACCCGCAGCTCTTCCGCTTTGGAGCTCACTGTGTTGAGCAGCACCTCCGGGTCACGGCGATCGAGCACATTGGGATGTTTCCGCACCAGGTCTTTGATGGCTTCCTGATCGATGGCCGCAGGATCAACCGGTTTCTGAATGCTAAAGGTAAGTGCGATGCGGACGTGGTTATTGCTCAGCGTCCAGTTGACAATCCGGCTGCTAAGCACGTCCCCATTGGGAACAATCACTTCGGCCCCTTCTTCCGTGAGCAGCGTGCTGCTGCGGATGCCGATCTCTTTCACGCGGCCCCTTTTGTCGCCGAGCTCCACCGTATCACCGATACGCACCGGCCGGTCGAAGATGAGAATGATACCCGAGACAAAATTGTTGACGATATTCTGCAGACCCAGACCCACACCTACGCCCAGGGCGCCTAGGATCACCGTGATCCGGTCCACACTAAGGCCCGACGCAGCCACCGCCAGCAAAAATCCGCCGATGAGCAACACCAGCCGCGTGATAAGCAGCCGCGAGCGCTGTCCGCGGTCGTCCATCGCCGCGTCATCCCCGGTATCGCCAAAGAAATAGGCGATGAACCGCTGCAGAAAATTGGCGAGCCAGATGATGCCGAGGAAAAGGACAATCCCGCCGATGGTGAAAGAAAAACTGCCCACGTCGCGCGGCGAAGTGAAGAAATCCTCGAGCCAGTCGTTAAGCGAATCGAAGAGATTGAGGTTGGTCGTGAAGACGATCAGCCACAGCAGGGCGGCCAGTAGAAAAGCAAACCGCCGGATCGACCGCGTCACCGGCGCCAGGTCGAAAGTTTCGGGATAGCCTTTGCGTACCCGGCTGCTCTGGATCTGCAACAGGAACGCTTCTTCGACCAGCTTGACAAATACGGCGAGGCTGATGGTCTGGGCAAAAGAATACACGGCCGTGGCGCCAAAGATCTGCGAGAGCGTCACCCGGCCGAAAAGGTTGCAGACCACCGCCAGCAGGTTCAAGAGCAAGTAAAGACTCGCCGCGGCATAGACGAATTTCAAATGCTTACCGATGCGCTGTTTGCCGAAGATATACCAGGCCATAAAGACCACCGAGCCCAGGTCTACAAGGAACTCGGCCCAGCGCTGCGCCGACAAGGGCAGCCCCAGGATGCGGATGATGGGCAGGAGCAGGAAAAGGAGCAGGAAGAGCAGCCAGCCATAAAAAAGATACCGGGAAAGATGTTTCTTCAGGATAAAGGTCAGCACGATCATCAGGAGGAATTCGACGCTTTCAATGTAGATCGCGGGGGCATGGAGATCGAACAGCGGCGCCAGGCTGCCGATAAAGATCAGCGCGCCGCCAATAGGGTAGGGCCTGAGGAAACTAAAGTGAAAAGCCTCGATAGCCGTCAACCGGTCGAGCCTGCGCATGCTGCGGAAATTATACCAGACCCATAAGAAAAAGAGCAGGCCGGTAAGCAGCAGCCAGAAACGTTTGGTGCGGGTATTTTGGAAATAGAAACGGGCCAATTCCCGCTCGCTCGATACGCTCTTCGCCAAGTTGCCCGAATAGGATCGGTTGCTCGTCCGTGGCTCCCAGAGATAACGCCTTTCTTTTCCAAACGCCCGGGAGCCTACCGACTTGAGTGCCAGATCTACCTGGTAGGTCAGCTCGTTTATGGCGATGGTATGCGTCGAGGCCTCGGCTTTTAACACATTTACCATTTGGCTGTTCACCGACACCAGGCTGTCTACCTGCCGCCATTTGGTTTTAAGCTGCGTTAGCTGAAGCGCGAAGGTGTCTTTTAGCGCGCTATCCCGGAAGACATGGAGGATCAGGGTATCCTTGCGCAACCCCGCGATCTCTTTCCGGATACCGTCCAGCGCCGTATCATACTTGTTCAACGTCTTCGAGTAGCCGTGTACATTCAGGGCCAGCGCATCCAGCAGCGTGTTGAACATTTGCAGATTGCGGATGTTCAGCGACCGATCGTTTTGCGGCGCGGCCATTCGCTCTTTTAGAATATTGAGCGCCGAGTCTTCGGTATCCAGGGCATTGTCGATCTCCGAAAGATCGGAAAAGGATTCAGTGATCTCCGGTACCTTGTCGAGGAGCTGAAACAGATGTTCCAGGTCTTCTGCGTAGTCGCTGGTGGTAGGCTGCGGGCTTGCTTCAAACAGCGTGGAGTCGAACTTACGGCGGACATGTTTGAAGGTCTCCTTATAGAAATCGCTCTTCTTGCGTAACCTTTCCGGTTTCACTGAATCCTTTTTGGCAACCGGGGGGCGACTGGTAGTATCCTGACCATGGACACCAAGGGACACCAGTATCCCAAGTACGAATAGGATATTTTTCATGAGTTGTGCGCGGTTAGCTACAAAACTAATGAAAAACAGCAAGCCATGCGTGCATCGGCCAGTCCTTCGGACAAACCGCCTACCGGCGGTTTAAAGGAGCATATCCATGGTGTTCTCCATATTCCTGAACCGAAAGGAGTCGATGATGTACAATCCGCCCATGATCACCCCAAAACCGCCGATGAGCAAGGTGATGCTGGTGGCGCGGGCGAATGAGCTAAAAAGGAGCAGGAATCCGAATACTGCGAAGATCACCCCCATGGCCATCACATATGGCCAGCCGCGCACCTGGTTACGCAGCGAAATGGCGGCCATGATCTTGAGCAGGCCTACGAGGAAGAGCCAGGAGCCTATAAAATATGGCAGGGCGATAAAAGCGAGCAACGGGTTGAGTAAAAAGAGGATGCCAAAAAAAAGATGCAGGATACTTTCCGCCTGTAGCCAGTTGCGTTCGCGTGACCGCATGGGCCGGATGATGATCATTGCCGTTAGCAGTCCCCCGTTGAGGAGCAGCCCCACACCGGCGAACTTGGTAAGTTTGACATAGCTGCTCAGCGGGTCGATAAAAGCAAGAATGCCAACGCTTAGAAAGATGACGCCCGCAATGAGCAGCAGGCCCCATGTAGCAAATTTATTGGGTGACGACATGCGACAAGATAAAAAAAATTTCACGAAAGGTTGCATAATTCAAAAGCGCATATTATGTTTGTACTACCAAGCATTCGTACCCAATTCCCACGAAACACCCTCTCTAAAGATCTCTCCTCGCAAAGTTTTCTGGTATCCTCTGTAATTGCCGCGGTCCAATGACTATGAGCTTTTCCAAGAGCTTATTCGTATTCAACATAGTCTTTAATCACTAAATGTACCCGCAATGAAAACTTTGATCAGCCTCCTCACGCTCACCGCAATTGTATTTGCGTATGTTCTTAGCGCTTCCCTTTATGTTCAGGGAGAATTAGTTTCCGCTTATCTGCTCGTTATCTCCTCCATCGCCGGCATCTCGTCGTGGATCCAATCGCATGACGTCCTTAAGGTTAACGCCCGCAACGCCGAATAACTTCATTCCATCGCAGTAGACACGTCAGCTTCCTCCTCACCACAAAAGTAACACACCATGAAAACGTTTATCAGCATCATCACGCTTATCGCTATCGTAGCCGCTTATTTCTTCAGCGCTTCTCTGTATACACAAGGCGAACTCCTCGCCGCTTATTCTCTCGTCGTAGCTTCCATCGCCGGTGTTTCGGTGTGGATCCGCAAACACGATCTTTTCCGTACCTTGTAGGTACAATGATCCAGGCACTCGACCGGCAACGCACTATCTTTCTGCATGGCCTGGCCGGAAAACGGTCCAACGTTCCCTTCCATGCGGAGGCGCTCCGTGACCTGGCACAACAAAGCATGTCTGCCCGCGCCTGGGCCTATATCGACGGCGGCGCAGGCAACGAAGAGACCATCCAATCGAATCGATCCGCTTTTTCTCACGTACATATCCGGCCGCGGATGATGCATCCCAACGAAACGGCCGACTTCTCCAGTACCCTACTCGGCATACCCCTTGCCTTTCCCGTGTTGCTGGCGCCTATAGGCGTCCTCGACCTGATCTGCCCGAAGGCCGATCTTCATGTCGCGCGGCAATGTGCCGACACCGGTGTGCCCTTCATCTTCTCCAACCAGGCCGGCACGGCCATGGAAACCTGTGCGCAGGTGATGAGCGATAACCCACGCTGGATGCAGCTCTATTGGAGCAGATCCGATGAGCTCGTGATGTCTTTTGTCCGGCGGGCGGAAGCCGCGGGCTGCAGTGCGCTTGTCCTCACCGTGGACACGACCCTGCTGGGCTGGCGTAGCCGTGACCTCGAACTTGGCTATCTGCCTTTTCTCCGCGGCATGGGCATCGCCCAGTATACCTCCGATCCCGTATTCCTGGAATTGCTGCGGAAAGGCGGCGCAACCCCTCAGGCGGCTGCGCCCAAACCGCCCATCACCCTGGCAACGATCGCCGCTATGCTCCGGCTCAAAAGTAACTACCCTGGTGGGTTCTGGAAAAATCTTCGCAGCAGCGAGCCGCTGGAGGCCGTAAGGCTTTTCATCAACATCTATTCCAATCCTGCCCTGAGCTGGGACAAGCTGCGGTGGCTGCGTACGCAGACACGACTGCCGATCCTCGTCAAAGGCATCCTGCGGACCGAAGACGCCCTCCAGGCGCGTGACTGCGGCGCCAATGGCATCATCGTCTCCAACCATGGCGGCCGGCAGGTCGACGGGGCCGTGTCTACGCTACGCGCACTTTCCGCCATCCGCCAACAATTACCCCGGCCATTTCCCGTTCTATTGGACAGCGGCATCCGCAGCGGCAGTGATATGTTCAAAGCGCTGGCCCTGGGCGCCGACGCGGTGCTGTTAGGTCGCCCCTATGCGTATGGCCTGGCGATCGACCGGCATAACGGTGTACGCGACACGATCCTCAACCTCCTGAACGATTTCGAGCTCACCGCGCGCCTCGCAGGCTGCCGCACTCTCGACGACATCGACGCAGACATGATCACCACTGAATTTAAAGTATTCCCACAAAATGGTATTTGACGACACTATCGTGTGTCCTAGCTTTGCATCATACCATTAACCCCAAAAGCCTTTTCAATGAAAATTGTTGATGTCATTCCCCACAACATGAGCGGGGAAAGCCGCCAGGACGTAGGCGGCAGCATTGCCGTAAATCCCAATAACACCAGTGAGATCGTTATCGCCACCATGACGAGGGACCCCAATGGCGGCCCCAATGCGCCCGTCTTCGTCTCAACGAACGGAGGCACTACCTGGTCGGCGAAGACCATCGTTCCCGGTGACGGCCCCACCGGAACGGGCGGTATAACAGTAAAGTATGGCCGAAATATCAACGGGCTCTATTCGGCCATTGTGAACGGGAACACATTTGATCAATTGGAGATCCTGCGCACCGTCGATCCCGCTGCCGGTGCGCTGATGGAGGCGGTGGACAACACCGGAGAAAATGTGGAACAGCCCTATATAGCCGTCGGCACCGTCCCGAGTGGACCGGATGCCGGAAAGGACCGGCTCTATGTGGGATTGAACGATCTGAGCGCGACAGGCCCCTTCGGCTCCGGGCTCACGTCGGCGATCCGGCAGACCATGGACGGCCTCACGTCGGCTCCTGTTTTTGAAAGCATCCTGCTGGATCGCCGGCCAAAGACACCGGGCGCGTTGCAAGACCTGACGCCTCCGCGGAACGGCCCGCAGGTAAGACCGGCCGTTCACAAGGACGGAACGGTCTACGCCGTCTTCTATAGCTGGAAGACATGGGCCGACACGGGCCAAGGCCCCGCTTTGGTGACCGCCGATGTGGTGGTCGTGCGCGATGACGATTGGGGCCAGGCTTCCGATCCTTATGGCTCGCTCGTGGATAGCGGCGATGGCATCGCCGGCCAGCGCGTAGCGAAAAGCGTTCCCCTGCTATTTGACGGCACACTGGGTTTTGAACAGCTTGGCGGTGATCTGTCGATCGCGGTAGATCCCAACCATAGTTCGATCGTCTATATTGCCTGGACGGAATGGCAAACCGGCACGGCCGGCAACCAAACCACCATTCATCTGCAGGTCCGCCGGTCGACGAACAGAGGCCAGACCTGGCACCCCGTGGGGTTGCCCGCGCTTAAAAACGCCAAGGCTCCCGGACTGGCGATAAATGACCAGGGACAGGTGGGCCTGCTCTACCAGCAGCTCACGGGCCCCGCGAACAACCTGCGATGGGAAACACGCCTCGGTTTTTCCAGCAATGCTATCCAATGGAGCGATACCGTGCTGGCGAACGCGGAAGCAGTCACCTTAACGCCATTTTTCCCCTTTATCGGCGACTATACCAATCTCATGACCGTAGGCAAAAATTTTTACGGCGTGTTCTGCACCTTAAACGACCCGGCTTCGACGCATTGGCCCCAAGGGGTGCGCTTTCAACGGAACCACAATGCCGTGAGTCTTTTTGATGTCAATAACCAAACGCCGGTGGCGCCGTCTATCGATCCCTTCTTTTTCGAAACGGCCTACATCCCCCCTTCCGTACAACTGCCCGGGCTGAATTTCATCGGCATGGTCATCATCATTTTGTTCGGCATCATCAACGATGGAGGTGGAGTATATATCGATGGCCAGGGCGTGCATATCGTTGGGCCTGGCGATCCGGGACCCGTTTGGGACTACCTCGTGAGCCTGGCAGAATACCGGTTAGCGACGGAATCGAATGCTCCGGCAGGTCTGGAAATGCAAAAAGCGGCTTTACAGAATATCGTCGATCGGGCTAACGCACAGATCGCACAGATCAATGCGCAGCTTTAAAAGCTCACTTTCACCAGCGCCGTCACATAGAACAGATTGGAACCGGTCTCCGATCCCGCAATGACATGCTGTGGCAGCACATAGGCAGGTGTGAGCATCAATTTGATCTTGCCGAGCCCGTAGACCACCGGGCAGCTGACCTCGTAGGCGAGAAGATTGAATTGCTCGCTGATGGCCGTGATCTGCTGCTGTTGCACGGGGATGAAAAGGAATTGCTTCTCCTGGTAATAGGTGGTCGTAAAGTTTTGGGTACCGGCGGCGATGGTTGCCGTGGGATCGAAGACGAGGACGCCCTTTTTGCTGAACACGTTCGGGATACGGATGATGTGATCCAATCCTGCCTGGGTGTTATAGTCGACCTGGTTACTCCAGCGGGCGCTGGCGGTAAGGGTAATATTGGCCACCTTGTTCAGCTGGGTAATGCTGGCCGACGCCATCTCCCTGACCACGGATTCGACGAGATCGATCCCGGGCTGATAGAGAAAACGCGAGACGGACAGATTTCCTGCCCAATGTTTGCCGGCGCTATCGCTGAAATTGTAGCCGGCTTCCAGCAGGGTAGCGGCATACTGAGATTGAAGGCTGTTCCCGATAAACACGAAAGTCGAGTTGACATAGAGTCCATTCTTCAGTGAAAATCCGAGGAACGGACACACGCCCTTGCTTCTCAGGCTGTCTACGCGGCCATAATAGTTAAGACCGGAATTGTAGAGGACGCCACCGTTGACGTGGACAAAAGCAGAGTCCTGGGCATGACTCATTTGCGCAACGAGCAGGAGCGCGAGGGTTAAATGGAAGAGGCGTGACATAGCTGGGTGTTTTAAAAAAGACCGGGACAACCCTGGCTGCCCCGGTCACAAAAAGGGGATGGATTAATGAACGGACACTTTACCGGACGTCCTTACCGAAGCACCGGCGTTGATGGGTTTGGTGTTGACTGCGGCGCTGGTGCTGTTGCTGGTACTTGCAGACGTGCCGGAGGTGCCTGCGGCGGTCGTTGATTGAACCGAAGTTGCCGCTGACGTGTTGCTTGCGGCGGACTTGGCTGCTGCTGTAGTCACATGAGCGGCATTGCTGGAGGCGTCGACCGTCGTATGCACCGCGCTGTTAGCCGTTGTCGCCGTTGTCTGAGCGGCTTTGGATGCCGTGGATACCGAAGCCCTGGCAGCAGCGCCGGCCGTTGCCGTGGATGCCTTTACGGCCGCGTTGCTCGTCGCAGCGGTCGCCCTCAGCGCATGGCTGATGGCCGGCGTATTGACACTCGCGGCAGAGGTTACCCGCGTATTAGCGACGGCGCCGAGCCGGATCTGGGCGGAAGCCTGATTTACGATTCCAAAAGATGCGATAACAATGGTTGCGATGATGATACGTTTCATAAAAGTGATTTTGAAACTATATCCAGCCAACCGGGAATTTGTTACCCCCTTTTTCGCCGTTATTTCATAAGATTTTCTAACTCGTTGGATTTCAAATGCTCAGGAGCCATCGTTGGGATCTTCCGCAACCAATCCAGCGCCATGCGTTTGTTTTTTTCCTGGGCATAGGTCAACGCCATATAGAAAGCGGCATCGTTCTTCATAACCGAACCGCGGTCATATACCTGTGTCAGGGAGCTCCGTGCGAGCACCACGTCGCCCGTGTGCCAGGCCGCTATCCCGAGATAGAAAAGCGCCAGCTGGCTGCTGGTATCGGCGACGACCGCCCCATTCAAAAGCGGCAGGGCCTTGTCGAACTGCTTTTGATTAAAGTACACGGCCGCTTCTTGCAAAAGACTGTCGGTTTGAACCCCTCTTTCCGTAACACCGATCATCTCCGTCTGGCCGAGCTGGTCGAGTTTATGATTATAGTCGCTGGGCCATAATAAGACTGTGGCCGCAAGGATGCAGGCCGCGGCGGCTACCGGCGCAAGCCACCGAAGCATACGGACCCTGCCGGTGGCTGGCTTGGATGTCCCCGGTTCAAAGTATAGTTTATTGAGCTGGGTAGTTCGTTGTTTCAGCGCTTGGCGGATTTGATCCTCGGGGAGCCGCTCCTGCAGAATCGCTTTCAGTTCCCGGTACTCCGCCACTTGCGCGGCAAGTTGGGGATCGGTGTGCATCGCCGCTTCGAAAGCCCCCAACTCTTCGGGACTCAGCTCGTCATCCACATAACGGATGATCCATTGATTATCGTAAGTGGCCATAGTTTACAATTTCTGTGCTTGTATATAGGATAACAGTGTCGCCATACATTCGGATTTCTTTTTTCGCAGATAGCCATACGTGACGCCGAGCCGTTCGGCGATCTTTTCCTGGGCCTCACCCGTGAGACTCAGTGTAAGGATCTCCTTGCATTTGTCCGCCAGCCGGGCAAATTGTTCGAGAAAAAGCCGGGCGCGTGACTCCTCGGCCGCAAGCTGCTCCGCCCGGGCAAATACGTCTTCTCCCACAAGAGATACTTCTTCTGTGGAATTTGTTACCCGGTGCAGCCCTTTTTTCTTTTGGATAGTGTACCATTTCCTTTTGCACACCAGCAACAGAAAGGCCTCAAAAGGACAGCTAAGCTGCAGGTCCTTGTAGCGGGCCTGGTTATACAGATCGATCAGCGCCTCTTGAAAGATATCGGCCGCGTCATCCTCGGACCCGCCGTTCTTGCAAATAAAATTCCGGATGGTGCCGGCATATTTCCGGTAGATCTCGTCCACCGTGGGGCCGTCGTTGGCTAATAAACCCCCGATAAAACGCTGGTCCGGATGTATCGCCATTCCAAAGATTTTGAACGAATATAAAAAAATACGGCAAAGGGGGTAACAAAACTATGCGTTGGTTGATATCTTTAAAGTATGAAGGTGATGATCTTTTGCCTCTTGTCGATTCTGGAGCTGCGTGCTTTTTCCCAGGACACCATTCCGCCTGCCCTGCATATCGGGGAGACAGGCGATAGTGTGCGGCTATCGGCTACACTGAGGCCGTTGAGACAAATAGCAGGGGCGCCCCCGGCGTTCTACAGCTATTTCTGGGAACTCGGCGACGGTCATTTTAGCTTCGACAAGGCGCCCGTATATGCCTATCATGATACCGGCACCTATGCTATCCGGCTCTACGCTACGAACAATTACGACGACGGCAAGGCGCCGCCAACCCGGCCCAGAAAGGTCAGGATCAAAAAAAAGTCTTTGACCAAAGATGCCTGGGTCTCCCATTTTTTTCATGGCAGCGGGGATGTCGAGCTAAAGATCAATCGCTATCCGAAGCCCGGTGAAGACTTCGTGGCGATCCTCGGCTATCGTAACCAGTACCAGGACAGTCTAAGTGGGAGTATTGTGTTGTTCTATAACGACCGGCAGCTGGACCGTCAGGGTTTTTCGCTGGCCGAACAGCGGTTTTATCACAACGAGGATGGCGGAAATCTTCAGTCGCTCACGGCGCGGGTCGACGAGCAGGCGCTGAAGGAAGAGGTGGCCTTCGAGGCGACAGGGCATGGGCCCATGATTGGCACTGATAACGCGCCTGACGAAGGAGCCGGCGGGGCGGGGGAGCGCGTGGTCGCGGATTTTTCAAGCGAGACCCAGAGCATGCTGCATTCCCTCGAAGACAACTATAGCAGTCATGCCGTGGTACATTTTCATTCGATCGCGAGGGGCACGGAGCAGTTTGTCTTCATGGATATGAATACACTACCCGAAATGCTTCAGGATACCAATGCCACGGTGGGGCTTTCAGCCATGCTGGTGCCGGACGATCCCAGCCAGCCACCACAGCTGTATGCGTTGGATATGCAGGTGGTGTCATCCCATGATCCCAATAGGATGATGCTGCGGTCGCGTCGCATCAACTACCGGTTCTTCAAACAAAAGAAGGAGCTGCTTTACCGCGTAGAATTTCAAAATACCGGTACCGGACCCGCGCGTCATATCTCCGTGGGCCTGGCCATCCCGCACCAGCTCGACCCCGAAAGCATCCGGCTGAATGCCATAAAGCCCGTGTGTAAGTGGTGTGACTCGACCTATGCCCGCGCGAGTTGTATCGATACGATCCGTCGTGGCGATTCGATCTATTTTGTATTCGACAACATCTATCTCCCGGGCATCCAGCAGGAGGGGGTGGGGGACAAGGACAGCACCACCGGCTTTGTGGAATACGCGATACGATTTAAGCGGAAGCCAAAGAAGATACCGTTCAGCACGCAGGCGGCTATCGCTTTCGACCGGCAGGCTCCCCTGGTGACAAACAAGGCGACGGCGCGGTTTATCAAGGGGCTTTCGCCGGGCATCATGGTGGGCTACAGTGTACTGCCGGGTAACGGGGGCTATACCGCCAGCGGACCCTTGCAGTTTGGGTATGTGCTTGCGCCGTATTCGCCGTTCCGGCCTTATTTTCAGGTAGAGGCCTTCGTGGGCTTGCTCCAGCAGGACGCCTTTACCAGCACGATAGCAAAGGATAACAGCGACACGCTTATCGGCGGGCTGCCTTTTATCATCACGGGAAGACAGACAAAAACTACCGTTAACCGCAACAGCTTTGAGCTGACGCCCCTGCATTTTCGATATAATCTCGGCAAATATTTCGGTGTTGGAGCCGGCGCCATGGCGCAGATCAACATTTCCGAACAGACGACCACCGAGAACCGCGCCTATTTCGTCACACAGCTGCTCTCGCAGAACGTTCAGACTGCCGTGACCACGACCAAATCTGCCGTAACTTATCTGGGCAGTGTCAATGCAGCGCCTTTTATCGATCTGCAGTTTGGCGCGGTTCGGCATGGGCCGGTCGCGGGCGTCCGGTATATGCGGCTTTTGTCCGGGCAGGTAACGAACCGCTTTTGGCTCTACGCCGGATTTAAGCTTTGATTGATTATCTTGGGGTCGTTGAAGAAATTTCTGACGATACCCTTTTTATTTTTGTTCCTCGCAGGCCAGGTCTTTTCCCAATCTGATGCGGCACTCTCGTCGTCCAATGCGGCACTCCCGCCATTCGATGCAACACTCTCGTCGCGGCTTTCTGCGCTTCGCGCCAAAGATGATCTCTCCGGCTGGATCTATGCCCAGCTGGAATGGACGGCGAAGGCCCCGGCAAAACGCAGTGGTCGGCTGCTATGGGCCGTACGGCAAACCTGGCGTGCGCCTGTGACACCCGAAGAACAGCAGGCCTGGCTGGACCTGCTTGCGAACGAAGGCTATAGCCTGCTGCTCGGCGGCGCGATCGTCCCCTCCACCGATGCCTATACTGCCGCCTATGATTTTGCCCGGTCGCATCCGGCGGTCGTGGATGCCGGGCTTGTGCTGGAGTCGGTATTGAAGCCATTGGGGAATAACTATACCCGGCTGGGCGATTATGAGCAGGCTTTGTACATCCATCAAAAAGCCGCGGCGCTTGCCCTGGCGCTCGGGGATCATGAGGCGCTGGCGGGTGTGTACAGCAACCTGGCGAATACCTGTGGCAATATGGGCCGGCCTTGGGCGGCACGGGATTATTGCCGGAAGGGACTTGCCGTGGCCAGACCTCGCACCGCGATCGCCGGCCTGCTTCTGTCGGAACTCGCCGATGCTTATGGTGAACTGGGCAAGACGGACAGCGCAAAACGCGTCTTACAGCAAAGTATCGACATCTTACAGCGGGCGCATGATCATCCTTCCGCGGGCAATTGGTTGTTCGTAGCTTATCGGCAAGCGGGTGATCTGTACGGGCCGACAAGACAAGCGCTCGGCTTTTATCAGCGGGCGCTTGTGTTGCAACGACGGTTGGCGTCAGCGCCAGGTAACTTGCGGCAAAGGGACAGGGCCAAGTTGTACGAACGTTTAGGCGCCGTGTATGGCGAGTTGGGGCGGAAGGACGAGGCCGCGAGCTGGCTGGATTCCTGTGTAGCTGTGCTGGTACCGGGAAAGAAACCGGCGGCCCTGCAGGCTGCCGATCTTTATGCCGAGAACACACTGGCCGATGCGTTGTATACGCTGGCCGGCCTGCAAGCCGATGCTGACAAGGCGATCTTTTATTATGAGCTGTCCTTTGAGACCGACCGGAAGGGGCGGCAGCAGCTGATCACGACCAGCTCCAAAGAAAGGTGGGTAGGGGATTCCCGTCGCCGCTACGAGGAGGCCATCGCCTTCGCATGGGGGGCGTGGAGCCGTACCCGGCAGCAGAAATATGCTTATGCGATGCTTCGTTTTATGGAGAGCAGCAAGGCGCAGCTGTTACTCGACGAAGTGCGGCAGCAACAGGGGCTACACCCGGGCGATCCTTTGTCACAGCGCATCCGGCTGCTTGAAAAAGCAAAAGCTTATTATGAACGGGAACGCATCGGTGACGGCGACAGCACCGTTTTGTCGCAGCTTCGGGAGACCGGCTGGGAGCTGTCGAAGCTGGAAAAGAAACACCGGGTTGCCCCGGTGTCGGGATTTAAGATCGATAGCATGATTAACCTGCTGCCTGCCCACTGGCTCACGCGAAGCTATTTTGCCGGCGAGAAGGTATTATATACCATCGAATGCGGACGCCAGGGGCTGCGTTATGTGGACAGGCTATCGATGGCTGCCGGCTGGCAGGACAGCATCCGGGCTTTTATGCATCATTGGTTTGATTCCGGCGTCAACAATATGATCGATGATCCTGCGGATTTCTATCGTGATGCCCATAGCCTATATGTGCGGTTTTTCGGATCGCACCCCTTTTCTTCGGGTAAGGCCTACTTGCTGTTACCCGACGGTGCCTTGAATCTATTGCCGGTGGAGGCATTGATCACCTTGCCGGATCATTTTTCCGACGCTCCCTCAACCTGGCCATACGTAATCCGCCAGACGACGATAGCCTACGGCTACAGTCTGCAAACCTTGTGGCAACAGCGGGAGCATGGTCGTGGTAAAGGGTTCTCGGGCTTCTTCCTTTCTGCCGGCCGGCATGACCTGCCCGGACTGCAGGCGGTGTTGTCGGAGAAAAGCGGTATCGGGCCGTCCGTTGCCGATGCACATTGGTATGTCGATAGCCAGGCTACAATGGCTGCGTTCCGCACGGCCCTGGGCGGCGCCTCGATCGTGCACATCAGCTCGCATGCCTTTACTGCTAAGGACAGCCTGGATGCGCCGCATATCGAGTTCTACGACGGCCCGTTCTATGTCTTCGACATGCAAGGTCTCGACTGCCATCCTTCGCTTGTCGTCCTGAGCGCCTGTCGTACGGGCGATGGACGTTTTGTATCGGGCGAAGGCGTTCAAAGCCTTGCACGGGCCTTTACGGCAGGCGGCGCCGCCGCGGTCGTGGCGGGGTGGTGGAATGTCAACGATGAGGCGACGGCGAAACTAATGGCTGATTTTTACACACAGATGGCGGCGCAGCCGGGTGGTGCGGAAAACGCGGCGCTAGCCCTGCGACAATGCAAGCTGGCCTGGCTCAGCGAGCCGGGCCGTTCGCAGCTGCTTCAGCTGCCTTATTATTGGGCCGCGTTGAATTATCAGGGAAACCCCATGCCTTTTGACCCCGGCAGCCATAGCGGGCTGGCTTCAGCCCATAGGACCGCGGGTAGGTGGCTATGGTGGTTGCTTGTTGCTCTAACGCCGCTGATCGCCATAAAATTTTTTTCCCGCGCACTAAGGGTAAAACGCTGATTTTTTGTTTAGGCTGCTGCTTCGTGCGGACGGCAGCATCGGTGAGACGCTCTTCGTGGACGGGCTGCATCCCGATGCCGCCGGCTATGCCCGCCTGGCGCCTGAGATCGCGGGGTGGCTAAAGGAATAGTCGTATATTGGCTCATGGCTGAGCATTCGAATATCATTGACCGTAATGGCGATCTGTTATCCGCTTTAGTCGATCCGAAATTTACCCTATTGGAAATCATTCAATACTGGCAGGGAGTTGCCGGTCCCTTCCCGTACCTGGGGGCTGCCGCGTGGGATCAGGACGAACGCTCCTGGGACCATCAGCACCAGGTCGCCGTTACAAAAGATGCGGGATCGATCGTTGTGCCGGGACCCGAAGTCCTGCGGTCAGGAGATTTCGAGGTCCTCGAAGGACATTTTGGCCTCCCGCTCTATCGGCCTGGAATAGCCGGCGCCGATCAATGGATATTGGGGTTCATGACCCCTGAGCGGAATCCGGTATTTCCCATTTCACTCCATTTGACCCGGAATATCGGCTATGAAAAGCCTTATTCGATCATCCGCATCGCTATCGTTCCCGGAACCTGGGGTTGCCGGCATCTTCAATTCGAAGCCGTCGAGAAAGTTTTCCGTTCCCTGCAGTCTGTAGGAAGAGATGGGCAAACAGGGGGGGAGGCGGGTATACTGGCGGACCGCCTGCGGGCGTGGGAAACCGGGGAAGTCGATTTCGGCCGGATCAGGCAACAGCTGTGGTCTGCCGCGAACCAATTAGTCGAACGATTCTCCGAAGGGAAACCGGCCACCTTTCATCAGACGCAATCGGCGGGAGCGCCGCATGATATTTCCGTCAATTATCCCGTTGAACACCTGCCGGATATTCCGGCGTACGCTGCCGAAGGTTTTGAACATGCTGTCTGGATCGACCAGATGCAATGGTGGGAAGATACACCGGCACGCAAGCGGAGCATTGCCTATTGGACAACAAAAAAAACGACGGAAGAGTGGGATCGTCTTTACGAAACCTGTATGGAAGCAGTGAAGGGTTCCTGGCCTTCATTGGTGGAGATCCTGCAGCAACCACCGGTGAGCCCGGACGATATGGAACGATTGCTCAGCTTCATGGCCGACATCAATTGGCCGGGCGCTTTTGAAGCCTACGAATTTTTAAACAACCCGGAAAATGGGGCCATGCAGTACCTTGATGACGCCATAGAACAGGCCACCGCCACGAGCAATGGGCCCTGGCTGGAAATGCTGCAGCATGCAAAGAGTATTTTGACGGAAGAATGAGTTGACGTATATTGACTGCCAATCTTATCACATGCAATTATCCAGGATCCTGCTCTATCTTTCTTTTAACGCTATCGGCTATTTATTCCTGCTGATCAGCATCATGGGTATTCCGGGCAATCTCGATCAGGAAAAGCCGGGTACAAAGTTTCTGGTAAAACTCGCGGATTTCTTACTGCTGATCGCCTGGAAGGGCATGCCGGTTTTAGTGGTTGCTTCGATTGCCGCTTTTTATTTGAAATACCCTTTTGTAGGTAAATTATCCTCGATCTTAGGCTTGGCGATAGGGCTTGCGCTATTTCTGACCATGATAGGGATCTATAAGACGCAATAACATCGGTACTGCCGGACCGATCACCGATCAACCTTATATATGAAACCCAAATATTCCTTAAAAGAGGTCCTGTTTATCGTGGTCGTTCTCTTGTTGCCGGTCGCCTATCTTGCCTTCCTGTATCCCTCGATGCCGGATACGGTACCTATTCATTTCAACGCCGAAGGCAAAGCCAATGGTTTCAGTACAAAAAAAAACCTGTGGGCTATCATCCTGCTGTTGACCTTGCTGGCGACGGGGCTTTACCTGCTTGTAAGAAGCATCCCTTCAATCGATCCGAAAAAGTCGGCCGGCACTTCCCCGCAGACCTACCAGAAGGTAGCAATTGGGGTGGCTTCTTTACTTTCCGCCATCAATATCATAATCGTCTATTCGGCATTTTACCGCGGCCATAATGTCGTCCACGTGCTCTTTCCGATCCTTGGGTTGTTTTTTGTTTATCTCGGCAACCTGATGTATAGCGTCAAGCCCAATTATTTTATCGGGATCCGTTCGCCATGGACCCTGGAGAACGAAGATAACTGGAGGGCCACTCACCGGTTCGGAAGCAAGTTGTTTTTCGCAGGGGGGCTTTTTATCATGGTCGGAACGCTGCTGGCCCCCGTCAAGGCGTCAATATGGATACTCGAAGGGTGTATCGCCGTAATGACTCTGGCCCCTCTTATCTACTCTTTCGTGTATTTTAAAAAACACTAATTCAAAAAAATAAGAAGCGAGGTCTATCTATGAGAACATACCTGATTCCGGCAATCACCATTACTCTGCAGCTAAGTTCCTGTATTGCAAAGGAAACGGCTCCTGTACCGTTGGACACGCGGTTGGTGGATCGCCCCATCGTGCCAAAAAACATTGCCTGGCATTCCGACGACAACTCAAGGGATATACATGTGGATCAGTACGCAAAATTCCGAACATACTATTTCAGCCGGGATTCTACGTTTTTTGCTTTTGATTGTATAAACGACAAAAGGGTAGTCTGCAGGGACACTAGCATCTATGACACAAAAAGCAAGGTTTACAACGACACAGCGATCTGTTTCTATGAGGATAGTATCCTTTTTGGCGTCGAGAACGTGGAAATGCACAAAGGCACCTATCAATCGAGCCAAAGTCAGATTGTTTGTAATATGGACGGATCATATGACACCTTAAGCATCATTGAACGCAGCAAGGAGATCACCCTGCTTTCCAAAGGGCAACCTTACGTACCTGCATCGAATTTTAAAAAGGAAAGCTATCGAAGGCTTGGGGCGTTGCGGAAAAGTCAAAAAAATAGCGAGTAACCACTTCCTTTGCCTTTTTTGGGTTCAGCCTTCTCAGACATAGCCTCATTATAAGAAGTAATTTCTTGTTCGAGGTGCTTTTGATATTGTCCGAACATGAACGCATAGAAAATTTGCATATCCTCTTGCTTCCGCGTCTCCTGGAGTGCTAAGTAATAATCCGCTTTATCTTCTTTAAATACAATCGCCAGTGGCAATCCATGATATGCCTGGATATAATTCATCAGCAGCCGGCTGGTGCGACCGTTGCCATCGTAAAAGGGATGGATTGAGACAAGATCAAAGTGGGCGGAAAAAGATAGCTTTAATTGCTCCTCATCGCCTCTGACTTTTCGAAGATTTTCGTCCAGACGTTTAACCAGTTCCGCCGTATATGGTATCACTTTATCATAGTTGGGAAAGTAGCTCCCTCCGGCACTGACGTTTCCCTTGCGGAACATTCCTTTGGTAGCATCAGCCTCACCCAAAACTGTGTTGTATATGCTCCCGGTATTTTTCATTACGAGAGCATTGATTTGCTGGATAAAGTCAACTGAGATGGCTTTTTTGGTAACTGCGGCTTCCAACACGTAACGGAGCGCGGCGTAGTGATCCTTAACCATAAGACTATGGGTCAGAGGCTTACACTTGGGAGTTATATCCTCTTCTAGGAGCAATCGCGTCTCTATTTCGGTTAAAGTCGATCCCTCTATGCTGGACGAGTGATGCACGATAGCATATTCGTTGAACCTTTCGTGATCCAAAACATCCTGCAGGTTCAATTCCCTATAGCGGCTCAACAATATGGAGATGTTATCCGGCATTTCTTAATAATATGCTGATAATCAAATATATGAAATTGTGTGGGATTAATGATCCCACTTTCTAACCATTTTTAAAAATGGGGAGAAGGAATAGCGGGAAGCACTATATCTTGTTCATGAATATTGTATGCACCATTTCGTATTTAACATAATATTAATTATAAGACAAAAGTACACCCGAATCCAGACGAGCTTGCTGAAACAATTCACGCCATCCGGCGACCAATCCGGTATGTTGGAATTTATCCAGGTTCAAAAGAATTACGGCGCCCAGCGTGTGCTCGATATCCCACATTTCCGGCTGCCAAATGGATTGTATTGGCTTCAGGGACCCAACGGCGCCGGCAAGACAACCCTACTCCGGATCATTGCCGGAATCGAAAGGTTCAAAGGCGATATCCGGCTCCAGGGCCACAGTCTCCAAAAAGAACCGGTGAACTACCGCCGGCTGGTTAACTGGGCAGATGCCGAGCCGCTATATCCGGGTTTTCTGAGCGGCGCCGATCTGCTGAGCTTTTACCGACAACTCCTGAAACCCGAAACCGGCCAGATCGAACGCCTCTGTGACCGGCTGCGCATCGGTTCCTGGCTGAACACGCGTGCCGCCACCTGGTCAAGCGGAATGACAAAAAAGATCTCGCTCTTCCTGGCGCTACTGGGCCGGCCGGCGCTCGCGCTCCTGGACGAGCCCTTCATAACGCTCGACGAGGCCGGCGTACGCGAGCTATCCGGGCTTATCGGCGAATACCACCGGCACTACGGAACGACATTTTTGCTGACCTCGCACCAGGAAATGGGCCTGCAAGTGCCGCATCACATCAGGATTAACGAAAAATCTATTGAGCTGATCCCATGAAATCTACGGCGGCTATTTTAAATAAAATTATAGTCAAAACATGGTACAGGGAACAGTCCGGGTTCATCTTTTTTATATTCCTGGTCTTTTTTGGGGCCGTTGCGCCATCGATGCAGCTCGCCTATCATTATTCGCTGATCCGGGGCATGCTCGAAGCGCCCGTCTTCATGGGGCTGGTCGCCCTGGTCTGGCTTGGCTATGCGGCCAAAGTAGATCGCTTTGTCAACCGCATCTTGCGGTCACCGGAACATCTTTTTATGTATAAGCTGCTGAATCTGTCCACGCGGCAGCTATACGCGCAGTTTGTCCGCATCCAGGTCTGGCTAATGCTTCCCGTGTGGGGTTATGCGGTGGCGGTTGCGGGTGTGGCCTGGCAACGAAAGACGCCGGGTTATACCGTGGGCGTATCGTCGTATGTGTTGCTCCTGGTCTTTGCAGGCGCGGCCTGTTTTACCTATCGGTTCATGCATCGGTCAGAGGAAAAGAGCGCTGTAGACAGACGGAGGAAGAAGTTCATCCCCTATTGGTCGATCCTGGGGCGGTTTCTGATCGCGCAGAACAGATGGCTGCTGATCGGCATCAAGCTCTTTAGCTGTTCGATGTTGTATGCCATGCTCCGCACCCAGACCCCCGACGACTATGACCTGCGGCTGCCTTATTTTGTCTTCAGCCTGGCATTATTTGGCCATGGTCTCCTGCTCTACCGTTGCCGGGAGCTGGAAACGACAAGACTGCTGTGGTACCGGAACCTGCCGGTGCCGCGTATGCGTCGTTTTATCCAGATAGCTCTTTTCTGTAGTCTGTTGCTTATCCCGGAAATGTTGATAATGGCGTGGCTGACACCGGATCCCATACGGATCGGGGACAGCGTGTCCTTTATCTTGTCGGGTTACAGCGTGTTGTTGCTACTTTATATATGTGCTGCAACAATTGCAATAGGCGACTATCTTAAACTATGTCTGGTTCTTTTTGGGATACTGTATGGCTGTGTTCTGGGCGATCTGTTGATCGGAATGTCGGGATTCTTTTTGGCGACAGCGGTATTGCTGTTTTGGAAGGGATATTGAACCGGAGGATATTGACTTGGCGAAGGAGGAGGATATGGAGAGAAAAAACGAAAGGAGGATATCGGCGGATTACTTGGTAGCGAGGTCGGAAAAATCAGGACGGAAAGCGGGGATCACAACATTGTCTTTGGAGAAAGTCTGGGTTTCGCCCAATTGGATGCGAACTTTTTCGCTCTTTTTCGACTTGATGGTGATCACTTTTTCGATCTCATCACGATGTACACCCAGAAATTTGATCGTAACAAAGTACTTGCCGGCAGGAACGGTGGAGATATCGATACCCTGCTGAGCGTCGGCGGCATACAGTTGGTAGATTATACCAGCGCCCGTGTGATCGAAACGGTCGAAAATAACCAGCACTGAATCGGTGTGATCCTGCGTAGTCACGATCTGGTTGAACTGGAAACGAACGGCGCCTACATTGGCGAGCGTCTTAGTGGCAGCAGCGGCATTGGTAGCCGGGACCGGGCTGGGACCGGGGTTGGCTTCTGCAGCGACGCAGACAACCAGGGTTAAGAGGTAAACGATAAACTGTTTCATAAAGGTGCGATTATGCCGAAAATAATTCAATCGCAATGCCAAATCGCAACAAGTTGAAAAACAGCAAATTGAGAAATCGAGGAGCCCGGGGTCTTTCCACCAATGGGAACGGGTATTCCCGGAACAGGCCTAGCGCAGAATAGCTTCGATTTGCTCGAGCTCCTCCGTTGAGAACCAGGTATTTCGGAAACACTGTAGGGAGTCCGTGACCTGCTCCGGCCGGCTCACGCCGATCAGTACGCTGGTGATCCGTTTGTCCCGGAGGATCCAGGCCAGCGCCATCTGGGCCAGGGTCTGATCCCTCCTGACGGCCAACTCGTTGAGTTTCTTCACCTTTTCGATCTTTTCGGGCGTGATGTCCTTCTCCTGCAAAAAACCGGTGGATTTATGGGCGCGGGAATCTTCGGGGATGCCCTTGAGGTATTTGTTGGTTAGGAGGCCCTGGGCCAAAGGCGAGAACGGGATACATCCAACCCCTTCTTTTTCGAGCAGGTTCAGCAGGCCGTCTTCGACCCAGCGCTCGAACATCGAATATTTGGGCTGATGGATCACGCAGGGCGTGCCAAGCTGCCGCAGAATATTGATGGCCTTCGCGGCCTCGTCCGCTTTGTAGTTCGAGATGCCGACATACAGCGCCTTACCCTGGCGGACGATAAGGTCCAGCGCCGCCATGGTCTCTTCGAGTGGTGTATTGGGATCGGGCCGGTGATGATAGAAGATATCGACATAATCGAGTCCCATGCGTTTGAGACTCTGGTTCAGGCTGGCTACCAGGTATTTTTTGGACCCCCATTCCCCATAAGGCCCCGGCCACATATAGTAGCCGGCCTTGGTGGAAATGATCAGCTCATCCCGGTAACCATGAAAGTCCTGTTTCAGGATGCGGCCAAAGTTCTCCTCCGCGGAACCGGGGGGCGGCCCATAGTTATTGGCGAGATCGAAATGCGTGATCCCGGCGTCGAAGGCCAGTTGCAGGATCTGCCGGCAGTTCTCCTGCGTGTCCACATAGCCGAAGTTATGCCAGAGACCGAGCGACACGGCGGGCAACAGCAGTCCACTGTGACCGCAGCGACGGTATTCCATGGCATCATAACGGGTATTGCAGGGAGTGTAGGGCATGTGTAAAGGAATTATGCGTTAAATTTAGTCAATGTCGATCAACATCCATCAACTTCTCCTGCAAGAACACAGCAAAAAGCAAACCGACCGCATCGTCCGCTATATCGGTAACGACAAAACGCGTTTTGCGGAGCTAATCGAGCTCTTTTTCAAGGGGGAATATCGAATTACGCAACGAGCTGCCTGGCCATTAAGCTACTGTGTCCGTGCACATCCGGAACTGATTCGGCCATATTTCAAAGCGATACTCGACAACCTGGCCCGAAAGGACATTCCTGTCGCCGTGGTCCGCAACACCGTCCGATTGTTGCAGGACGTCGAAATACCCCGCCGCTATCACGGACGGGTGATGAGCACTTGTTTCGAGTTTATCCAGCAGCCGGAAACGCCCATCGCCGTCAAGGCCTTTTCGCTGACGATCCTGGGCGATCTGGCAGCCCGCTATCCGGATATCCGCAGCGAGTTGAAGCTGATCATCGAAGAACAATGGGAACACGCCACGCCAGCCTTTCGCAGCCGGGCCCGAAAGGTGCTGAAGGCCCTTTAGCCTTTAGCGAGCGGCTTCATACATGTATGGGCGCCATCAAAGCCGCTTTTTCTTATAGACTTCTATTGCCGAGCCCTCAGCCAGAAAGGCACTCTGAGGTCTTCGCTCCCCGAGATTGGCGAAGGCCGGACCATAGAGCCGGCCGAAATCGCAATCCACCAGACATTCGACTACGGGATAGATGGCCCAACGGGGATGGGCTACCTGGTATTCGTTCGTCCGGTTTGCTCCGGCCTTGGCATAACCCCAGAAATGTTCGGTGATAAATTCTTCCTGGCTGCCTTCCTGCAGGGCAACGGACCGGCCGGCGGCTTTTAGCGAGATGGAATTCCAACGGCTCTTGTACCACCAGTGATAGGCCGTGCGAAGCGCGGTGGCGTCGCCGGCTTCCACATAGCGCATGGGCAGCGAAATATAGCGTTCCCCGAAAAGCGTATTGGCCACCCATGCGACCGCCCGAAGCGGCACGATCTCCCGGATGAACACGACGCCTCTTTTCCATTCGGAACCGTCTTTGTAACGGACATAAAAACGCAGATTGACCTCCGGGAAATGCGTATGATACGGGATACGGCGACCCCTGACCCTTACCTCTCTGAACTGGAACCCTACCAGGCTTACATAAGGATCGCCGGCCCAGGTATCCAATTCAGTCTTCGCCGGCAGAAAAGGAAGCAAAGCCTCCCGCTCCACCGGATAATTCGCCATGGCCAGTTTCCTCCATTCCGCCGTGAGAAAGATCGGGGCCATGCTGGGAAGATTTTAGTACAACAAACGGGTTTTTATGGTTTGACGCACTTCCTTCAGCAGCTGCAGGGCCTGGTTGGACAGTCGTTTGTCGATGTCCAGCACCACATAGCCGATCTCATCGTTGGTCTTAAGATATTGACCAAGGATGTTGATATTGTGATTGGAAAGCGTGCTATTTATCTCGGAAAGCACCCCCGGAACATTCTTGTGAATATGCAGGATGCGGTGCGTCCCTTCCTGGTGCGGCAACGTAAGCGGCGGGACCGTATGGCTGCCGATGGTCATGCCCGTCTCCAGGTACTGAAAGAGCTTATTGCTGACGTCTTCGCCGATATTCTCCTGTGCCTCCTCCGTGGACCCGCCGATATGCGGCGTGAGAATCACATTGGGCAGGCCCTGCAGCGGCGTGGTAAACTTGTCGCCGTTTTTCTCTGGCTCCCAGGGATATACGTCCACGGCCGCGCCGGAGAATTGACCTTCCTGTAACCCTTTCGCCAGGGCTTCGAGATCGACCACCTCGCCCCGGGCATAGTTCAGAAGGATCGAGCCCTTCTTGAACTGCTTGAGAACGTTCTTGTTAATTAAATTTTTTGTCTGTGCAGTGTCGGGAACGTGGAGGGTCACGATGTCCGCCAGGCCTACGACCTCTTTCAGCGTCTTTTTCTGTGCGGCATTGCCGAGGGGCAATTTGGTCACCGTGTCGTAGTAAATGACCTTCATGCCCATGGCTTCCGCCAGGACGCTTACCTGCGAACCGATATTTCCGTATCCTATGATACCCAGTGTTTTACCTCTCAATTCATAGCTGCCTTTGGATTCTTTGAGCCAGATGCCTTCATGGGCGGCTTTGCTTTTGTCGGGGATGCGGCGGATCAGCATGACGGACAGGCCGATGATCAGCTCCGCAACGCTGCGCGTATTCGAATAGGGCGCGTTGAAGACAACGACCCCTGCCCCTTTGGCTGCTTTGAGGTCTACCTGATTGACACCGATACAAAAACAGCCGATAGCCTGTAGCTTTTTTGCGGCTGCCAGTACCTTGGGCGTGATCTGCGTCTTTGACCGGATGCCCAGCAGATGGACATCCTTGATCTCTTTGATCAGCTGTTCTTCAGAAAGCGCACCGCCCAACTTGCGTACGGAGGCGTAGCCGGACTCCTTGAAATGTTTTACGGCAGCATCACTGATGTTTTCTAAGAAGAGAATATTAATCTTTTCTTTTGGATAGCTTGTAGTTTCTTTTTCCGCCATAATTTTACCGTGCTTTTTGCGTTACTTTTCCGAATTGGAATGCAAATTAACATCGGAATATTTTAATTTTGCCGTTTTCTAACCCAAAAAAATTTTAGTTGTTGACTCGTATGGGATATTTAGTGCTATCCGTAGCCTTGGCGGTTGTATCGTGTGGTCATGCTCAGACGGCAAAAGCGGTGATACACACGGATACCGTACAGCCCGCTCCTGTCGCCGCTCCCAAGCTTACCGGACCTGAGATCGAACGCTATTCTTCGCTTACCGCGCATTTCTTTGAGCCGATGCTCGCTGGTCGATTCAACGGCAGTATCCTGGTCGCCAAGAACGGCGTCATCCTCTACGAGAAATACAAAGGTTTTTCCGATCCGCTGCATCATCGGGACTCCATCACCGCGCATACGGCTTTTCATCTGGCTTCGGTCTCCAAGACCTTCACCGCCATGGGCACGCTCAAGCTCTGGCAGGATGGAAAACTCGACATCCATGACCCCGTAGCCAAATACCTCACCGGCTTCCCCTACCCCGCTGTTACCATCGAAACGCTGCTGAATCACCGGAGCGGTCTGCACAACTATGTTCATTTCATGGTCAAGCCATTTGTCAACAAGCATAAATTCCTCAGCAATGGCGATGTGCTGCAATACATCATCGACCATTCGGGCGATCGCGACGTATTTACCGGCCAGGCCAATCGGCATTTTGAATATTCCAATACCAATTTCGCGCTCCTGGCGCTGATCATCGAAAAGGTTTCGGGTCTACCTTATCCCGAATTTATCAGTAGGACCTTCTTTCAGCCGCTGGGGATGACGGACTCTTACGTCTACACGCTCGCCGATTCGGCCAAGGCGACGGGTTCGTATTCCATATACGGCAGGCCCTTCCGCATGGAGTTCCTCGATCTGGTCTATGGCGACAAGAATGTATACAGTACCGTCCGCGACATGTACAAATGGGACCAGGCCCTGCGCTCGGGCAGCTTATTTACCAAGGGCGTGCTGGACAGCGCCTATGCCGGCTACAGCTTCGAAAAGCCCGGTCAGCGTAATTATGGCCTGGGCTGGCGGATGCTGTTGATCCCTAACGGCAAGAAACTCATCTATCACAATGGCTGGTGGCACGGCAACCGCACGGTGTTTGTCCGGTGTTTGGATGAGGACGCCACCATTATTGCTCTCTGTAATGACGATTATACGCCCGTCTATACGGCCAAACGGCTGGCCGATCTCTTCGGCGACTATCATCAGCTGCAGAGCCGCGAAAGCTTCGACGAAGAACCGGACCCGGCCGACAGCACCGGCGGCAATGCCATAACTTTCAGCCCCGATACGGTCGCTCCGGCGAAAAGGGGTCCCGTAGCCTTTTCCGTCGCGCCCGAGCCGGCCGGCCATCGCCATACCATTCACCACTCCGCCCACCGAAAGGTAGCGCATTACGTCAAGCACAAGCCAGTCCGCAAAAAGAGCGGTCAGACGCAGCAGTCGGCGTAACGGCCAGTAGATCGCGCCTCGTCCGCTGATTGCCGAATCGCGCCCCGCCCGATTGCCGGCTCGCTGAATTTCGCTAAATTTCCGCATGGAAATCTTATCTGCCGAACAGATCCGCGCATGGGATGCCTATACCATGCAACATGAACCCATCGCCTCCATCGACCTGATGGAGCGGGCCGCGGGCAGCTGTTTGTCCTGGCTCGAAAAGGCGGGTTATCTGGGACGATCTTTTTCCATTTATTGCGGCAAGGGCAATAACGGCGGGGACGGCCTGGCGCTCGCACGTATGTTGTCCTCGCTGGATTGCGCCGTCTCGGTGCATATTTTGGAGTTCGGGCATATCGGTACGGAGGATTTCCAGGCCAACCTGGCCTTGCTCCACGAAACGCCGGTCGAAGTCCGGTTCGTCCAGACCGAAGAACATTTTCATCCTATCCCCCCCGGCGACATCCTCATCGACGCGCTATTCGGCTCGGGGCTCAACCGAAAGCTGGAGGGCGTCACCGCCGCGCTGGTAGACCATCTCAACCGGAGCGGCAACGAGATCATCGCCATCGATATCCCCAGCGGCCTGTTCGTCAGCAAGAGCTCGAAAGGCAACAGCATCGTCCGGGCTTCGCATACCCTCGCTTTCCAGGTCTATAAGCCGGCCTTTCTGATGCCCGATAACGAAGCCTGGGTGGGTGAAGTGCATATCCTGGATATCGGGTTACTTCCCGGTTTTCTTCAAAGAACGAATAGCGACGCGGAACTGCTGGACACCGGGATCATCCGCGCGATCTATAAGCCGCGGAACAGCTTTGCACATAAAGGCAATTTCGGTCATGCCCTGCTGGTCACGGGCGCCTATGGCAAGATCGGCGCCGCCGTGCTTTCCGGTCGTTCCTGTCTCAGGACCGGCGCCGGCCTCGTGACTATCCTGGTGCCGCGCTGTGGGTACGCGATCATCCAGACGACGCTGCCCGAAGCCATGGTCCTCACGGACGAGGATGAGAAGATCCATACGGTGCTGCCGCCCGCCGAACCCGGCGGCGATCGCGGCATTCCGGGCGGCAGCGATAAAGGCGACTCCCGCACCGCATCCGGTGGCCACACAGACGCGGTGCTCGACAAATATTCCGTTGTCGGCGTGGGGCCGGGGCTCGGTCAGGACCCGCGAACCGTCGCTTTTTTATGGGAGCTCCTGCGGCGCTACCGCAAGCCGATGGTCGTCGACGCCGATGCCCTAAACATCCTGGGCGCGAATCCCGACATGATGGGCCTCCTTCCCCCCTACTCCATCCTTACTCCCCACCCCAAGGAGTTCGAACGGCTTTTTGGCCCGTCGGCCGACGATTACGCCAGGCTCGACAAAGCCCGCGAGATGGCGCGCCGGCATCAATGCGTTATCGTGCTCAAAGGGCACTATACATTTATCGCCATGCCGGGCGGGAAGAGCTATTTCAACTCCACCGGCAATGCGGGGATGGCCAAGGGCGGCAGTGGCGATGTGCTCACGGGGATTCTTACGGCCCTGCTCGGGCAGAGCTACTCCCCCGGTGAAGCGGCGCTGCTAGGCGTCTATCTGCACGGGCTGGCCGGCGATCTCGCCGCCGCCGCCGATTCCCAGGAAAGCATGCTGCCCACCGATCTCATCGAACAGCTGGGTAATGCCTTCCAGCTCATACAGAAAAGCCAATAATCATTTTGCCAGGTTGCCGAAGCACCGTATTTTTGCGTCCCGTTTGACCGGCTTCGCTGGTCAAGCTCGGGAAGTAGCGCAGCCCGGTAGCGCACTACGTTCGGGACGTAGGGGTCGCAGGTTCGAATCCTGTCTTCCCGACTT
>JAICXX010000343.1 GCA_025934485.1 Chitinophagaceae bacterium | reverse complement strand
CTCCTTGGGTAGTTTGAGCTCCCGAAAGCGCTTGTCGATAAGCTGCTTGAAAGCCCGCACCAACGCCAGCTTCTGCGGTGGTAGATTGCTGGCCTTCACACGCGTATCAAACCGCTCCACCGTGATAAAAAGTTCCAGCAACCGGATGCGGATCATGTCGAGCTCCATCTCGTAGTTCGGCCTCCCGCCGGACCACTTGCCCTCCTCCGCCTTGAGGGCCCGTCCGGCTTCCAGCATCGACTCGAAAAGGCCGACCACCGTAGCCAGCGCAGAATCGGAAAGCGTACAGACCCCCTCCTCGCTATTCCCCGCAAAGAAATGGAACCGCTCCAGGTACCCGCCGTCCTCGAGAAAGGATGTAAACAGCTCCTCGTTAAAATGAACGATGTATCCATCCACCTCCCCCTCGAAATGCCAACTGTGGACCATGCCGGGTATCATAAAATAGATCTGCCCCGGCTCCACCGGATAGGTCACGAAGTCGATGGTATGCGTACCCCCACCCCGGGTGAATAGCACCAGGTGATAGAACGAATGCCGGTGTGCAGCATGCAGCTGCTGGTAATGCTTGTCCACATAGGGTCCGAAACGGCTGATCAGCAGGCCCCTTCGGGCGCTGTCGTTGTCGATATTATGGATCGCGTACACCGGAAATGTCTTCGCCATGGCCTAAATATATTGAAAATCTTTCCTTCGTACTTTTACCAGCATGAACGACGCCCGGATCGTCAACGAAAAAGACCTGAAAAAGCTCCTGAAAAAGGACAAGCTCTTCGCGGCTATTCACAAACAATATGGCCCGCCGCCGGGTTGGGGGCGTGACCCGGGTTTTATCAGCCTGTCGAAGATCATCCTGGAACAGCAGGTCAGTCTGGCCTCGGCGAATGCCCATTTTCAAAAGCTCAATACCTATGTGCCGGAATTCTCGCCGGCACATATCTTAAAGCTCACCGACGAAGAAATGCGTACCTGCCAGATCAGCCGGCAGAAAGCGAAATACCTGCGCGAGCTCTCGTCGGCCATCTCTACCGGCGGTCTCGATCTGGAAAGCCTCGCCGCCCTCCCCGAACCCGAGGTCCGCACCATTCTCACGGCCATCAAAGGTATTGGCCATTGGACCACGGATATCTATCTGATGTTTTGTCTCCAGTCGAAAGACATCTTCCCCATCGGCGATATTGCCGTGGTCAACACCGTCAAAGAGCTCACCGATGCCCGAACGCAGGAAGAGATACTCGAACTGGCGGAGGAGTGGCGGCCGCTCAGGTCGTTAGCGACCTATTTCTTTTGGCATTACTATCTGCGGAAACGCGGCAGGTCCTAGCCCCCACAGGCAGCCTCACCCCGCCGTCGCCGCAGCCGGAAGCTGGTCGGCCGAAATCATCCCGCCGTCGCCGCCCCTCGTCTTTCCCGGCCCAGCACATTGACGGCGATCAGGGTGCTGACCAGCATACAAGCGGCGCCTATCAGGAAGTGGATACCCGGAAAATAAAAGGGGGCCTTGCTGGAAGTAAAATAGGCAAAGGTGCTGTTCATGATCAACGGACCGATGATCGTCGTAAGGCTCATCAACCCCGTGAGCGCCCCCTGCAGCTCTCCTTGCTGGGTGGGGCCTATATGCTTCGAGATCACCGCCTGCAGGCTGGGACCCGCAATGCCACCCATACAATAGGGCACGAGGAAAATAAACATCATCCAGCCCTGTGCCGCAAAAGCAAAAAGGACCAAACCAAGCGTATACAGACTAAGGCCCAGATAAATACTCTTTTCATTCCCGATCCTGGGGTTGATCACCCGGGTAAGACCGGCTTGCACTCCGCCGATGAGGACACCCACCACCGTAAGCGAAATGCCCACCATGCCGGGTCCCCAGCCAAACCGGAATTCGGTAAAATAATTCCAGGTGGACTGAACGGCTTGTGCCGCGAGATAGATCAGGAAAAAGCTCACGGACAGCCGGCCGATCTCCGGATGTTTGGTCAGGAACTTGAGGGACCCAAAGGCGTTGGCGCGCTTCCACTCGAATTTCCTTCGGTTCTCTTTGGCCAGTGACTCGGGCAACACGAAATACCCGTAAATACAGTTCAGCAAACAAAGCCCCGCCGCTCCCCAAAACGGCGCCCGGGTTCCCCAAACGGCCAAGAGGCTACCCAATGCAGGCCCAACCACAAAACCCAAACCGAATGCTGCACCCACCATCCCGAAGTTTTTGGCGCGGGTAGTTTCATCGGAGCTCAGGTCGGCTATATAGGCGGATGCCGTTGTAAAGCTTGCACCCGTAAAACCAGCGACCACCCGGCCGATGAAAAGCCAGCCATAGGACGGCGCCACGGCCTGGACGATATAGTCTATGCCAAATCCAAACAGCGAGAGCAGCAACACCGGCCGCCGGCCATATCGATCGCTTAGGTTGCCGATGATGGGTGCACAAAAGAATTGTACAATGGCAAAAACCGTGAGCAGAAACCCACCATACGTGCTGGCCTGGTTAACGGGAATGTGCTTCAGTTGAGCGATCAGGTTAGGTAGTACAGGAATGATGATCCCCCAACCCATGGTATCGATAAATAACGTAACGAAGATAAATCCTATCGCGGCTTTCCTGGATGTTTGCATGGTTTAGCTTATTTACAGGTATACAAACATAAGCTTAAACCCGCTATAAAAGGCATGGCAAAAACGTCAAGATCCGGGGGGATTGCGTCAAGCGTCGTATTTTTGAGCACACATCCGAAATATATGGCCGTCTATTACATCAACAGCTATGACATCATCCACCCCGATTACCAGAATTATCCGCCGCAGGTGTCGGTGCTCCTAAAAAAATACGGCGCCGAAGTGCTGTCCGTCGATACCGCGCTCCGCCATCGCACGACCGCGAACGCTACCATGATCATCGTGAAAGAGTTTGCCGGCCGGCCATGAAAGCCGAACCCGAAATACCATTCGACTTCATCCTGGACTATCTCCTGCGGATCGAAACGACCATCAAGCCTTTTTTTGGGATGTTCTCGATCTATGCCGGCCAAAAGTTGCTGCTGATCCTCCGGGACCGGAAGAACGAGCCCGAGCTCAACGGCATCTGGGTACCCACGACCAAGGATAGCCTCGAAAGCCTGAAGACCGAATTACCCGCACTACGTCAGATCTATGGCATCGGAAAAGCGAAAAGCGCCGCCGTCTGGCTGCTGCTCCCCGACACCGCCGCCGACTTCGAGCGCACCGCCATTACGCTTTGCGATCTGCTCGTCCGCCGCGACCCGCGCATCGGCCGGCTATCGAAACCCCGCGCCCCGCGCCGTTAGGCTCACAGCGGGGTCTATCCCTCAAGCTGCAAATTCGGTTCGACTATGCGAAATTTATTTATTGTTCTGGTGATTGATCATCCAGTTGATGCCATACTTATCGGTAAGCTCCCCAAAATAAGCCCCAAAGAACATATCCTGCAAAGGCATTGTAACGTTTCCGCCAGCCGCCAGCGCATCGAAAAGCCGCTTGGCCTCTTCCCGGGTCTCCGGCTCCACACAGATATGCATGTTATTGCCGGTCGTCAGGTTGAAGCCCATCTCCCTGGGCGCGTCGGTACCCATGAGGATATGCCCGCCCGTTATCGGCAATTGCACATGCAGGACCATATGCTTAACGGAATCGGCTACGGGGGGATTATCGCCACCTGCAGGGATGTCGCCAAAACGTTGAATACCCCTACCCACAAATTCCGTCTTGAATACACCCCTGTAGAATTTGAAGGCCTCTTCCGTATTCCCCGCGAAATTGAGATAGGTCGCCACCCGGGCT
>JAICXX010000296.1 GCA_025934485.1 Chitinophagaceae bacterium | reverse complement strand
CCCAGGACGAGTTGGCCAAGAAGCTCGGCGCCCAGGGCGCGGTCATCGGCCGCTATGAACGCGATGAGGTGAAGCCCTCCATCGAGATGGCAGCTGCCATCGCCGAAGCGCTGGAGGTCTCGCTGGACTACCTGGTCGGCAACACCGATCTGCTCCTGGAAAAAACAATTGTCAGTAAAATTGTAGATATTCAACAACTGGGATCAGAAGACCGGGCACATGTGTTTGCCCTGCTGGATGCCTTCCTGCAATCCAATAAAGCCAAGAAGGTCTTTGCCCGATAAAACACGCATCATGCCTGATACTACCTTACATATCCGCATCAAAAAAGAATATGCCGCCGCCCTGATCGAAGACCTGATCAAGGTACATGCGGTAGAAGCCATTGAGGAAGATGAGGCCATCGAACTGACGGCCCAGCAAAAAGAGGCGCTGGATAAAGAGCTGGCCGCTGTTGCCGCCAACCCCGCTTATTTACAAAGGTGGGACGATATCAAACACCGCTTTAAAAAGCCCTGATGCCTTACACGATTCTTGTCACCCCTACTGCCGCCGAAGACATCGCAGTAGCAATCGAGTATTACAACGCCGTCGCTACTGATCTGGGTTACCGCTTTGCCGACCTGGTCGCTGAGTATTTTAATCGCATCGCCCAACTGCCTACCGGCTCTGCCGTCCGTTACAGGAATGTCCGTTGCAAACCCATGAAGCGGTTTCCCTTCTTGATCACCTTCACCATCGACGAAGCCGCTCACTCCGTCAACATCCTTCGCGTCTTTAATACCTATCAGGAACCGCTGCATTAACGATGCTATCAACCACTAATCTTTGATCAGAGTCTTTATATGACTCGAAAGATTTCTGATAGTGCCGGCTTTATCTTGATAGTGTTCTTCAAACTCCTCGACAACATCTACTCCACAGATAGTTCGCATTCTCGTTTCTTCCCCTAATATACCATCCAAAAGGATTTCAACGGCTGTTTGCTCGTCCGACTCATCAAGTTGTTGCAAATCCGAAGCCTTGACAATAATTTCAAACATTCCGTCTTCGTATTCAAGTAAGACATATTCCCATTGAGAAGCATCGATATCAACTATTTCCTTTTCGTTGGTTTCGATACTGAATGTTAAATCCCATTCCTTTTCCATTGGCGGCTTTGCATAATAATATTCCCACCCTTCACAGGTTTTCGCACTATTTACAATCAGTTTTGTATCTTGAAGCAGATCGTCATCACCGTTAGGCGATATGATCAACGCATTATCCTTTACTTTCCCTGGCCTCACCTCCCAACTAAAATCGCCTAATTGAGTAACCCACCGATCCAGGCTTTCCAACAAATTCGTATTGTCAAAATCAGCCCCAAAATCCTGGCAGTTTTCGGAAAACCAATTCCAAAACTGCTTTACTTTTAGAGTATTCATTTTATCAGAGGTATTATTGTTTTATCTCATTTCGCTTATTGTCCAAATTGCTAACACCACCATTAGCATCGATAGCCTTTTGTTCTTTTTGACGGCCTTCCTGAACATTATTAGGATCATACTTGCCAATGACTTTGGCCTTCGTTCTATCTCTTCCGTCCTTTGACTTTCTTGTTTTAGCTGGATTTGGCTTATTATGTCTACCTATATATGGTTTACCACTCTTCGTGGCACTTCCAGGCACTTTATAAATAGTACCTGTCTTGGCCATTTGTGTTGTAGCCTGAGCCGGAGGATTTGCCGCCAAAGGCGCTTTCACAGTGACCGGGGGCGGCCCAAAACCCAGACTTACATTCAGGTTGTTCAAGGCAGTTTGACCGGAAGGGGAAAGCGTTATAGTTGGGTCCGGGGCCGTCTGCGCTTCCTGGTAATTTTGCGCCATGGCCACTGACAATGCAGAAAACGGATCCGCCATTGCTAGAAGATCATCCTGGGACGCCCCTTTTACAGCCGCTGAAGCTCCCCCCGCGCCTACAGCCGCTGTACTCGCGGCCGCATATATTTCATATATTTCGACAGCTTCGGTGGCGAGACCTAAGGCACAGGGAATACAATCCCCTTTGGGATCATCGAACTGCATTGGATTATTATCCATGGAGGCGTACGGCGATTGGCTTTTCAGACCTCCAGTAATCACGTCGTTTACTTCGTCAGTTCCATCAACACCATTGGTAAACACCGGGTCGATCTGCCACCATCTCCCTAGCTGCGGATCAAGCTCACGCAGAGGCGTCTCATACATCTCCAACCCCGATCCATCAGCGAACTCTTTGTTTTGAAGCTCACTGCCTTTATTCCAACGATATTTATTCTCAGCGTAATCCGACCTTAGCGCTTTATCACTAATCCCCGCCATCGTCAGCCCGAATGGATAATAATGATCCTCCTCCAACATCGGCCCCCTTACATGCGTCACCTGTAAATTATCAAAGAACACCGCCACGTTCGGCGTCGTATTGCTCACGTAAATATAGAGAAAACCGCTGGAACTCACGGGTAGATTCGTCTGGATCATCGGATTGATGATACCTGCAGCCCCCACCTGCTGAAAACCGCTGCTGGCCGCTACATAGTTAAATTGATTATCAAAAAGGATCCAATTCAGGAAGGCATGGGGTTTGGTCTCGTCGATGGTACCGGTATCGGCCAGAAAATTGGCGACGTTAGGGGAGAGGGTCGGGGAACTGGACATAGCGCCAGCCGCGGCTCCCTCGCTGGGTATATGGCTGACACCCGCAATCAAAGCACTTACCACATCGGATGCAGGATTAGGCACTTGGACAGGCGATGGCGCGCTCGACTGATACCAACTGCTCGTCTTAATGCTGAACTGATCCCCCGCCATTACTTTGAGCACGATGCCCGGACCAATCACGGGATTATTATCGGCGCTGTAGAGTTCGGACACATAATTGTTGGGCTTAGTCGTAGTATCCGTTGGATAGCCCGGGGGCAAGGCCACACGGGTTTCATCCAGATTGGTATAGTAAAGGTTCTCGAGCGAACTATCACCGACTTCCATGGTGGCTGCAGGATACTGGTCGGTCTCCTGCTCGTCGGTAAGCACCATCCGGGTATTGCCAAGATGATCTTTTAAGAAGTAATCGTACTTCCAGGAGTTAACTGTCTGACCATTGGCAGTGTCGGTCTCTAAGCGTACCCGGCCTTCCTGCTGGCCGAAGAACTTAAGGGTATCTGCAGGGGCGCCGCTACCGCCCAGCGCCTGCCTTCCCTGGTATTGAAAGGTGCCGATATAGGTCGTCACCGTTTGCAGGTTGCCGGCACTGTCGAGGGTGGTCTTCTTTAGCTTATTCCCCGCAGCATCGTAAATATAGGTGATCGTCCCTTTGGTGCCCGTCTTCGACCGGAACGTGATCTGCCAGGGGAGGTTCAAGTGATTGTAGATGATGCCATCCGCGGTAGAACTGCCGATGTCCTTGTTGAGATCCCGCGTCAGGTTGCCATTAACATCGTAATGGTAGTCGACTGCGGTAAGTGGTTTACTTGTAAAATAGGGACTAAGCGAATCGGTCCGGAAATCGCCCAATTTCGTTGCTGCGTTGTTGGCCGTATCAAACACGTTCTGCAGCTGGTTGCTGTTGGGGTTGTACGTATAGCGCAACTGGTCGATGGGCTGGCTACTCCCCGCACCCTGCTGGAGCAGGCCCATTTGCTTCATCGACAAAATATTCCCATTGGCATCGTAGGCGGTCGAAGGCGTAGCGCCGTCGCCCATGGTCGCTGAGAAATCGATCCCGGCCGACCTATCCCAGCCATTACTGCTATACTGGTTAAAGTCCGCAAATAGAAACCGATTTGCATCGTCATAACCAAAGCCATAAGACCGTTGGTGACCATCACCCTTGCTTCGCCATCTTTCGCCTGCAATATTGCCGTTGAGCTGGGGATTGGCATACCCCCAGTCGTAGCTTAGATCCAGGCCGAACCACCGGTCGTTGGCGTTGCGGCTGTTGTCGCTATCTGCATAGTCGCGATTGATTCCTTTAAGCCAGCCGCGTATATTGTAACTATAGTCCTGCGTTTCAAGGAAGCTGCCGCCAGTGGTCTGTCCGATCTGCTTTGTTTGCAGTTGGCCAAGCGCGTCATAGGTATTCTGTGCGAGCAGCCGTTTGGTACTGTCCTGGTCGTTTATCGTCGAATAAACTTGTAATACCCGATTGGCAAAATCCAGATTGATATTCGTCTTAATGCGGGTGTTGTTATTGGCGAGCGCAGCAGGGTCCGAGTGCGCAATATAGGTCGTGATCACCTGGTTGGTGAAATTATGCAACGTCAGCGCCGTATCCTGCCCGCCTTTGTAGTTGTCGCTTTGGGTTTGCACTGCTCTTGCCCGGTCGTCATAGAAGTTAGTAGTTTCAAGCCAATTGCCCTGGGTAAGATCATTGGGATTTTCCAACACGCGAACTTTGGTGCTTGTTACGAGACCGATGGTCTGGACGGCCTGCTCGTCGTTCATCGTTGGGATCAGCTCGGCATGCTGGTTGGTGCCGGCATCGAGATTGCCGCTATAGACCGTCGTATACGCCTTGCTAGTATTGCTGTAGTCGTCGTAAAACGTCATCGTCAGCCCGATGAAATTGCTGGCTGGCGGCAGTGGGTTGGCCACAACATTGACATTATCCGTAAAAGGGCTCGAGGAGCCGCCAGTGCTGTTCCTGGTCCCTGCCGGAACGATCTCCGCCGTAAAGTTCACCGTTCCGGTGTCGGGCGTGGAGAAACCGTTGTCCCAAATGATGGAGTCTACCGCCTGGTTGTCGCCATTCTCATTGGATTGGCTGAGGACCAGGCCATTCGGTACCAGCGCGGATACAGCGGAACTGCTGCCCGTGACCTGCACCGTTCCGGACGTACTGTTTGCCGTATTAGCGGTGACATAGGCCTGCAACTGGTTAGGTAAGCCGGCATAGGTGATCATGCCCGTCGCCGTGCTTCGGTTCTCCCCGTCATAGAGTGTCGTCATAAATTGCGAGCGGCCTCGCATATTGGCGTCCTGCGTAAACACCAGCCGATCACGCATATCATAGATCATATACGCCCAGCCGGCACCCGGGACTTTTTTGGCGATCATCCGCTGTCGACCATCGTACTCATACCGAAAACAGAGCTGGCTGATCGTCGTCGTATCAGCTAAAATGTTCCAACCATTGCCGTAAATGATATTTGTAGCCTTCGGCGAGAGCACGAACCGCAGTTGGTTCAGGTTGTCGTAGATATAATACGTACTTAGCCAGCCGGTGTAGCCGCTAAGGTCACTGGCTACTGTACTATCCTGCACCTTTTTGAGGATAACTAATCCGTCCTTGTCCTTGTATTCCACCACAGCATGACCGGCTTCATCGATCATAACATTCTTATACAGCTGACCCGGAGCATAGT
>JAICXX010000030.1 GCA_025934485.1 Chitinophagaceae bacterium | reverse complement strand
GTCGACGCAAGGCGGTATTTTTGCTTACGCCGCCGACGCGTCGCAGAGCCGGCCACGGGCCGGCTGGCCGAAGGCCCAGACATTAACCATGTCGACGCAAGGCGGTATTTTTGCTTACGCCGCCGACGCGTCGCAGAGCCGGCCACGGGCCGGCTGGCCGAAGGCCCAGACATTAACCTTGTCGACGCGAGGCGGTATTTTTGCTTACGCCGCCGACGCGTCGACTATCTCGTCCATGGTGATGCCCATGTGGCTCTCGTCATAGACGCACTCGCCGTTGCGGATCAGGAGGACCTGGGGGGATTCGTGGTCGATCTGAAAGAGATCGGCTACCCGGTTTGAGATGGGGCGGAAGCTCAGCAGATCGAGATAATAGAAGTCGATGGATTCCGGTCTTTTGGCTCGTTCCAGCCGCCCTTTGACCACGGCGCTGGTCGAGCAGCGGGTACTGTGTTTAAAGATGAGCTGGGGACGGTCGGCCGATTTGGCTTTGATCTCATTGAGCTGAGACTCAGAATGTAGCGGGATCCAATTCATAGTATATAAACGTTATCTTGCAAATAACATTTTCCGGCAGAAATAGTTCATCCGGCGCCTGTGAGGTGGGGATGATAATAAAAAAAGGTTATCGAAGACCGATAACCTGATAAAAAGTTTTTGGGAAGGGTGGGGATGCCCGCAGCCAGCTTCGCGGCGAGCGATAATCCGATGCTTAGCGACCGCTAACGGAGTGACCGTATCCTACAAAGCCCTGGCTCATAGCGCAACCGCCGCGGGAAGAGGCGCAAGATGCAAAAGCGGAGGCCACAGCAGCAACGATAGCTAAAATTAAAATTGTCTTTCTCATTTTGTGGTATTTAAGATTGAAACGATAAATTGCCTGGAAACAAATGAGGAAATGGATACCAGGTAATTCTTAGGAAGGGATGCGGACAGTTATTTCGACTAGGGCAAAAACTGTTCCAGGTGGTTTGAGCGAAAAAACGATAAGAAATTGGGAAGGCAATTCGAAGGATAGAGAAAGAATATCAACTCGGTGATACAAAATAAATATAAAAATTCGACATTCGCAAGCCCCTTGGCCTTGAAAGTTGGAGTTTTGAGTAACTAATTGATTTTGAACTATGAATGTACATTTTATCGCAATTGGCGGCAGCGTAATGCATCAGCTTGCTATTGCTTTGAAGCGAAAAGGCTATGTGGTCACCGGCAGCGACGATGAGATCTTTGAGCCGGCGCGGACGAATTTGGAAAAGGAGGGCCTCTTACCGGCCGTTATCGGGTGGCAGCAGGCCCTGATCCATCCCGGATTGGATGCGGTGATCCTTGGGATGCATGCGAAGGCGGATAACCCGGAGCTTCAGCGGGCCAGGGAGCTGTCATTGCCGATCTATTCTTTCCCCGAATATATCTACCGGGAAAGCCGGGACAAGGTCCGGGTGGTGGTCGGTGGCAGTCATGGGAAGACCACCACGACAGCGATGATCATGAAGGTGTTGCAGCATTCCGGCAAGGCCTTCGATTACCTGGTAGGGGCGAGGCTGGATGGTTTCCCCCAATCCGTGAACATCACGGGGGCGCCGTTGATCGTTTGCGAGGGAGATGAGTATCCGGCCAGTGCGTTGGAGAAACGGCCTAAATTCCATTTTCTGTTTCCTCAAATCGCCGTGATCACAGGGATCGCCTGGGATCATATCAATGTGTTTCCTACCTTCGAGAACTACCTTGATCAATTCCGCATTTTTATCGATAAGATCGAGCCGGGGGGCGTGCTCATTTATAATGAGACCGATCCTGTGTTGAAGAAGCTGGTGGAAGAGCATCCCACGCTCGTTCGGAAGATCGGCTATAGCGTCCCGGAGTATACCATCGAAAACGGCATAACAGTTGTTAAACTGGATAGCCAGACGGGCAGACTCAAAGTTTTTGGGGAGCACAATCTGCTAAACCTGCATGCTGCCTTCCTGGTAGCCAGGGAGTTAGGTATGGACACGCAAGAGTTCCTGGCGGGCATCGCCGGGTTTTCGGGAGCTGCCAAACGGCTGGAGCTGGTAGGCAGGGGCGACACGGTGAATGTGTACCGGGATTTTGCCCATGCGCCGAGCAAGGTAAAGGCTACGATCCAGGCTGTAAAAATGCAGTTCCCGGGCCGGAAACTGATCGCGGTACTGGAGCTGCATACGTATAGCAGTCTAAATGAGCAGTTTCTGAGCCAATATCACGGGGCGCTCGATCCGGCCGATGAGGCGGCGGTTTTTTATTCCCGGCATGCGCTGGAATTGAAACGGTTGCCGCCGCTGCCGGAAGAAAAGGTAAAGGCGGGTTTTGGCAAAGCGGGGATGGCTGTTATCCAGGATAGAAAAGATTTGGAAAAATGGCTGATGGAACAATCTTACAAAAATGTTAATTTGCTTTTGATGAGCTCAGGGAATTTCGATGGGCTTGTTATAGGAGATTTATTAATAACACTGCATGCTACAACTCACTCGCCCGCTAGCGATCATTGACCTGGAAACGACGGGGGTCAATCTGGGCACTGACCGAATCGTAGAGATCGCCATCGTGAAAATTATGCCGGATGGCAAAAAATTAGTGAAGCGGAAGCTCATCAACCCGGAAATTCCTATCTCGCAGGGATCTGTCGATATCCACGGCATTACCAACGAAATGGTCAAGGATGCGCCGAACTTTCGACAGGTAGCCAACGAGTTAAAGCAATTTTTGGATCATTGCGACCTCGCCGGATACAATTCGAACCGGTTTGACATTCCTATGTTAGTCGAAGAATTCCTGCGGATCGGGATGGAATTCGACAGCAAGGGACGGAAGCTATTAGATGTTCAAAAGATCTTTCATATGATGGAGCAAAGGACGCTGAGCGCCGCTTATCGCTTCTATTGCAGCAAAGAGCTGGAAGGGGCGCATGGGGCGGAGGTCGATGCGACGGCTACCTGGGAAGTGCTGGTAGCGCAGGTGGTGAAGTATCCGCAGCTGGGAACAAATATCGATACCATTCTTAAATGTATCGGTGAAGAACAGGTCGTGGATTTTGCCCGGCGTTTTGTCTTGGAGAACGGGGTGGAAGTCTTTAACTTCGGCAAACATAAGGGCCGGAGCGTAGCCGAGATCCTGAAGGCGGAGCCGCAGTATTACGACTGGATGATGAAAGGTGATTTCCCTCTGCATACGAAGCAGAAACTAACGGAAATCTTCAACAGGACAATGTTAAAAAAGGGGTGAGCGGCTGAGGGGTACTGAAAAATCGTAACTTCGTAGTTAAATTAATAAGCCGACGGAGAAGGCTTGTCCGACAGGACAGACATTAGCGGATTGCCGGGAATGCGCTAATTTTCCGACGGCGTATTCCCGGGAAACAATCACCGTACGAGTTGGAAAAGATCGTCATCATACCTACTTACAACGAGAAGGAAAATATCACCAATATCCTGGAGGCTATTTTCCAGTTGGGACAGGGTTTTCACGTGTTAGTGATCGATGATAGCTCGCCCGATGGCACGGCAACGATCGTCAGAGGCGTGCAGCAACGGTATCCCGGTCAGCTTTTTCTCGAGGAGCGCCAGGGTAAGCTGGGGTTGGGGACGGCGT
This sequence comes from Chitinophagaceae bacterium, assembly GCA_025934485.1. GTDB lineage: Bacteria > Bacteroidota > Bacteroidia > Chitinophagales > Chitinophagaceae > Puia. The sequence continues at coordinate 42,373 of JAICXX010000030.1, read as the reverse complement.
ATATCCATGGGTTTAAGTGGGCCGTAAGGAACAACTATCAGTTCATCTTCGAGATGGATGCGGATTTCTCGCATAACCCCAAGGACCTGGACCGGTTATATGAGGCGTGTAAGCGCCAGGGTGCGGATCTGGCAGTGGGTTCGCGGTATGTCAAAGGGGGCGGAAATGTGAACTGGCCGAAGAACCGCATTTTGCTTTCGCGTGGAGGCTCGTTTTATACCCGGCTGATCACGTGGATGCCGGTGCAGGACCCCACCGCCGGTTTCGTTTGCTACCGGAAAGAGGTGTTGGAGACGATCAATCTCGATCAGATCAAGTTCGTAGGCTATGCCTTCCAGATCGAAATGAAATTCGCGGCCTGGAAGCTGGGCTTTAAGATAAAGGAAGTTCCCATTATCTTCGAGGACCGGAAGTTTGGCGTCTCCAAGATGAACAAAGGGATCGTCAAGGAAGGTATCCTGGGTGTCCTGAATCTGCGTTGGCATTCGCTGTTCAAGAACTATCGCAACCGCGTAAAAAATGATGCTGTGGCTGTGGGGCCGTTCTCCAAGGAGGCTATCGCGGAGTCTAAATAATAGATGAAGAAGGCGTTTATCCATCTGCATATTGCAGTCCTCCTCGCGGGTCTTACCGGTGTACTCGGAAGGCTCATCTCCCTCAATGAAGGTTTATTGGTATGGTACCGGCTGGCGCTGACCGCCCCAAGCCTATGGTTGTTGGCCTATTTGCAAAAGCAGGCCGTGCGGATCGACCGCCGGGATATGTGGCGCATCTTTGGTATCGGTGGGATTGCCGCTCTCCACTGGGTGACTTTTTACGGCAGCATCAAATATTCGAATGTTTCCGTGGGGCTGGTGTGTTTTTCCGCGGTGGGGTTTTTTACCGCGGTACTGGAACCCCTGATCATGCGTCACCGCCTCGACAGGGTCGAGTTGCTCCTGGGCATGCTGGTGATCGTCGGCATCCTTTTTATCTTTCAGGTCGACCCCCATTTCAAGACCGGCATCGTGATCGGACTTATATCGGCGCTGCTGGGCAGTCTGTTCCCGGTGTTGAACAAACGAATTTTGAAACGGGTATCTTCCGAGAATGTCACCTTATACGAGATGTCGGGCGGGTTCCTTGTACTCACCCTGCTGATGCCTTTGTATCTCTGGCTTTTTCCCGCTCCTTCGCTGATCCCCGGGTGGCGGGACTGGATCTGGCTGCTAGTGCTGGCCTGGGTGTGTACGGTGCTCGCCTTCAACCTGTCCATGAGCGCCCTGGCGCATATTTCCGCTTTTACGGTGAATCTGACCTATAATCTGGAGCCGGTGTATGGCATCCTGCTGGCTTTTGTATTTTTTAGAGAGGACAAGAACATGAACAAAGGTTTTTATATCGGTTTTTGTTTGATCCTTTTGTCGATTATCTTGCAGACGGTGCGGCTTAGACGGCGGAAGCCGGGCGCGCGCCCAAGGCAGAGGGGCGCGGACGGCCCGGCGGGAGGGCCGGACCCGGAGGGTCGCCGGCTGAAAGCCAATCATTAGCCATAAGCTTTCCTGATGCGATACTTCTTTTTGCTGAGTATTTTCCTGGCCGTACAGGCACAGGCACAGGCACAGGCGCAGCGCCGCTATGTTTGTCATTATGCCGCCAAGCCGCTTTCGATCGACGGGGTGGCCCGTGAAGAGGCCTGGCAGCAGGCATCGTGGACCGAGGACTTTGTAGACATCCTGGGCGACAGCTTACCCAAACCGGCCCTGCATACGCGGATGAAGATGCTTTGGGACAGCACCTATCTATATCTCTATGCGGAGTTGGAGGAGCCCAATATGTGGAGTACGCTGACCCAGCACGATGCGGTGATCTATCATGACAATGATTTCGAGGCTTTCATCGATCCGGATGGGGATGGGCTGAACTATTTCGAGTTCGAGATCAATACGCTGGGGACGGAGATGGATCTTTTTCTCTTCAAGCCCTACCGGCTTGGCGGTAAGCCGCTGCTGAGCTGGGATGCACAGGGGCTGCGCAGTGCGGTGAATGTGAACGGTACGGTTAATCATCCGGGTGATGTCGACAAGGGGTGGTCGGTAGAGATGGCGATCCCGTTGAAGGATGTCTTGTTTTGGGGCGACAAGTCAGTGAAGGCCGGCGATATTTGGCGGATCAATTTTTCGCGCGTGGAGTGGGATCTCGATGTGCATGATGGCAGGTATGCGCCGCAGGTAGATGCGAATGGGAAACGCAAACCGGAGCACAACTGGGTGTGGTCGCCGCAGGGGGCGATCAATATGCATATCCCCGAGAAATGGGGGTATGTGGAGTTTGGAAGCCGGACAGGCGCCCAAGAATGAGGGGCACCGACGGTCCGGCGGGTGGCGGGCGCGCCGGAAGCTAGGCGGCCTTGTTGCTTATGTAGCGGACGAGGCTTCTTTTGGCGATGGGCAGCAGGGTCTCGTCGACGGGAAATTTCAATTCGGTTTCGATGGAATACACGGCCGGGTTCGGCAGGTCGGTTTTGATCCGGATGAGCTCGGCTTTGATGTGCTCGTAGGTATTGGCGATGCTGCGGGCCCAGGTGTCTATGTATTCGGTGCGGATGCTGCGGTATTTCTCGTCGTGTTTTTCGAAAAAGCTAAGACGGTATTGATAGATGCGAGTGCTCGTCGAGTGGGTGCCTGTGCTCAGGAAGAAATAGCCTTCCTGGTTGTCGAGGGGCACGAGACCCACGGGGAAGATCAACAGTTTGTCTTCCACGAACTCGTAGATCTCGGCGCCGTTGCTGATGGTCTGCTTGATCTCCTGCGTCGCATAGTTGATGATCTCCTCCAGCTCCTGCATGAGCTCGTCGTCCTGGATCATTTGTTCGTACAGGACCTGCAATTTTTCGATCTGGATGCCCGTGAGTTTCTTGGGAAACTGCTCCTGCAGGTATTTCTTGTTCTCGCGAAAGGCCGCGAGGTTATTATAATGAAAGATGATATCGGCAAGCTGCGGATAGAGCTTGTTCTCGTTGAAATAACGATGTATTTCCTGCAGATAGGCGAGTAGGGTATATTTTTTCAGTTCGAAATCGATATAACCGTCTGCGAACCAGGTTTCGGATAGCGTCTTCATGGAACTCAATTAATGGGTTAATTGAATTTACGACATTTCGACGAAAAATGCAAGCGGTTAGAACTGCCGGTCCGGCGGGAAATTCTCCAGCTCGCGCGCAACGGCGGAACAAAAGGTTGCACCGAGGCTGCCGTCGATGATGCGATGGTCATAGGACAGCGAGATATACATCATATGCCGGATGACGATGGCGTCGCCGCCGGGTGTTTCCAACACCACCGGCCGCTTTTTGATCGCGCCGACCGCGAGGATCGCCACCTGGGGCTGGTTGATGATGGGAGTGCCCATGAGGCTGCCGAAGGTGCCGACATTGGAAAGAGTGAAAGTGCCGCCCTGGGTGTCTTCGGGCTTCAGTTTACCCTGGCGGGCGTTGTCTGCGAGAATGTTGACCTGGCGGGCAAGCCCGGTGAGGTTGAGCTCGTCGGCATTGCGGATCACGGGAACGATGAGGTTACCCGAGGGCAAGGCGGTGGCCATGCCGATATTGATATCCTTTTTGATGATGATCTTATCGCCATCGATGGAGCTATTCATCAACGGATACTTTTTGAGACAGCGGATGACGGCTTCGAAGAACAGCGGGGTAAAGGTGAGCTTGGTATTCGTCGTTTTTTCAAAATCCTTTTTGACCTTTTCGCGCCAATGGACCATGTTAGTGACGTCGGCTTCCGAGAAGCTGGTGACGTGGGCGCTGGTGTGAATGCTGCGGACCATATGGTCGGCGATGAGGCGGCGCATCCGGTCCATTTCCATGATCTCGACGTTGCCGCTGTACACGGGGATGGTCGTCTGCGGTGCAGCGACGGGTAGTGAGGTAGAAGGCGTTGGCTTGGATATTTCAGGGGTGTGGGTAACCTTTGCCGGAGCATATTCCGGAGCCGGGGATGTCGCGGTTGGGTGGGCCGGATAGGTAGCGCCGCCGGTTTTGCGGTCGGCTACATATTGAAGGATATCCTTTTTGGTTACGCGACCGTCATTGCCGGTGCCGGGGATCGTCTCCAGCTCGCTCAGCGGTACGCCTTCGCCCGCGGCGATATTGAGTACGAGCGGGGAATAGAAGCGGTTGCCACCGGCGGGTGCGGGTTGGGTTGCGCGGGGTGGCGCGACGGGCTGCTGGTGTTGGGGCTGGTGGGGCTGCTGGTGCTGGGGCTCAAAATGGTTGGTTTGTACGGGAGAAGCGGTGGTGTGGGTGTGGTCGGCTGCTGCACCGTTAGTCCGGATGCGGGCGATCACGGAGCCGATGGGCACCACGTCGTTGACCTTGTAGAGCAATTCTTCGAGCACGCCTTCGGTGGAACTGGGTACTTCGGAGTCGACCTTGTCGGTAGCGATCTCCAGCACCGTTTCGTCCTGCTTGACGGCGTCGCCGGGCTGCTTGTGCCACTTCAGGATGGTGGCTTCCATGATACTTTCACCCATTTTCGGCATGACCAGATCGACAAGAGGCATACGTTAGAAGATTTTGATGGTTTATTGGACCGGGGCCCGATGGGCAAAGGTAGTTATTTTGAGTAAACGGCGGACTTACAGATGTTAGTAGCCAAAGAAGGGGCACAGCCCCTTCGGCTGCAACCGAGCCCCGCGAAGGTTGCGACCGAGGAGGGGGCAAGGAACGAAGCCCCGACGATGGTCTAATCATTAGCTCTTGGACGCGGTGGGGCTATTTTTGCCTGGCGGCCCCGGAGCGTCGCCGATGAATTTTCTCAACAGATTCAGTGCATTTGTTGCCGTTAATTCAATATTCCGTGCTCTGTCGAACCGGAACGAGAATTTCTGGGTCAGAATATTTTGACGGTTTCCAACTGCGACCCAAACGGTGCCCACCGGTTTTCCCTCGCTGCCGCCATCGGGACCCATGATCCCGGAGGTGGCGATGGTGAAATCGGTATCCAGCAGGGTCAGCGCGCCCTTGACCATTTGCCGGACGGTGGCTTCGCTGACGGCGCCCTCGCTTTGCAGGGTTTCGGGGCTGACGTGGAGGGTATTTGTCTTGACGTCGTTGTCGTAGCTGACGACACTACCTTTATAATAATGACTGCTGCCGGGGATCGAGGTGATGAGATGGGCGATATAGCCGCCGGTACAGCTTTCGGCGGTGGAGAGCGTCTTGCCTTTGGCCAGAAGGAGGCGGCCGATGGCCTCCTGGATGGTTATATCCCGGTCCGTTACCATCCATTCGCCAACCAGCCCTTTGAGGGTGGCGAATTGGCTATCTACTTCGGTCTCCAGCGCGGCAGGGTCTTCGCCGTGGATCGTCAACCGCAGGCGGACCATGCCATAATTCGGCAGGTAGGCGAGCTTGATGGAAGCGGGCAGGGCCTGTTCAAAGTCCTTGATGTGTTCCGCGAGGAAGGATTCGCCGATGCCGGCTGTAAGGAGGGTACGGTGGGCGATGAAGGGGAGCTGGAAACGCCGGCGAAGCTCGGGGATCACATAGTCCGTGATCATGCCTTTCATCTCATGCGGGACGCCGGGCATCGAGACGAAGATGCGGCCGTCCTTTTCGAACCACATGCCGGGGGCGGTGCCGCGTTTGTTCTGGATGACGGTGCAGGTATCGGGGACTTCGGCCTGTGCCAGGTTGCGTTCGATCATCGGTCGTTTGAGGACGCGTTCGAAGATCCATTTGACATTGGCCAGGGCGCCTTCGTCGACGACCATTTTGCCCCCGAAATACTCGGTGAGAACCGGCTTAGTGATATCGTCGGCGGTGGGGCCCAGGCCGCCGGTGATGAGGATGATCGAGGCCCTTTGGGCTTCCTGATCGAGGGCTTGCCGGATGTCTTCGCGTACATCCCCTACGGCTACCCGATGACCGACCCAGATGCCGTTCTTGTTCAGTTCCTGCGCCATCCAGGCGCTGTTAGTGTCTACCACCTGTCCGATCAATAGTTCATCTCCGATAGTGACAATACTGGCTATAAGCTTTTCCATAAAGTAAAGTTAGGAAAAGTACGGTTGGAGCCGCTGTGCCATTTCCGGGGGCATGTCCGTTTTCTCCATGGATGGGGATCGGAGAAAATAAAGCAGCACTTTGCCGGAGGTGAGGAGCTTGCCTTTTTCGTTGAAGACTTCCTGGATGAATTCGATGCGGTGGTTCACGGGCATCTCCTTCAGGGTGGTGCGGACGGTGAGGAGGTCGTCGTAGTGGGCGGGCCGGAGGAATTTCGCGGTCCATTCGATCACGGGCATGATGATGCCGGAAGTCTCGAGGTCTTTATAGCTCAGGCCGAGCTGACGGATGGCTTCGACGCGGCCCACTTCGAAATATTGCGCATAATTGCCGTGATAGACGACATTCATCTGGTCGGTTTCCGCATAGCGTACGCGTACCTGGTGTTCACTGGTGTACATATCAGCTGGATTGAGGCGCGCCGTGTAATTTATGGGCGATCGTTCGTTCGATCAGGTTGGTGAGGTTCGGCGCTCCATAGATCAGCAGGAAACCCATGAGGGCCCGCAAAAATTGGATGAGCACTCCGTTCCGGATGGTCACACGTTTGTATACGTCGGGATTGATCTGGTTGGAAAAAACGTCGAAAAAATCGCCGGCGCAATAGGCGATGGCCTGAATGCAGATATAGAGGCCGAGTCCGATAAACAGCACGAAAAGGATATTGCGCCGGTCGAGCTCCCACCGGCTGCCTTCCACATTGGCTGGCTCGTCTTTTAAAAGTACACCGGTTAGCTGCCGGCTATACCGGATCAACAGTCCGCTGGCAAGGGCGAAGAGGGTGGCGAGGACTAACTGGTATTCGATCGCATCGGCAGAAGCGTTTGCCCGGCGGGTGAGCATTGAAAGGGTGCCCAGCAGGCATTCGAGCGCCGAATAGCCAAGCAGGATAGCCGCGATGAGCACTGTGACATGGATGAGGTCCGATTTTTTCATAGTATGAGGGTTTGTTTATCTTCCCATGGCGCCGTCGACGCTGATGCGGCCGGGTCCTACACAGAGAATAGCGAAGAAAGCCATAAGATAGAGATAGGCCTGTTCGCGGGGCATGCCGTTCGCCATCCCTACGTGCCCATGGAAAGCCCAATATTCGGCGATGGCCATGCTGATCACCAGCACCAATGCGGCGAACCGGGTGAAAAGACCCAGCACTACGAGGAGGCTGCAGACAAGCTCGGCGAAGATGACCAGAGCAAGGGAGATACGGTGGCCCAGGTGGATGGGGTTGGGGAACACATACTGAAGATGGCCGAAGTTCCTGAGCTTGTCGAGACCATAATAAAAGCATAGGATGAGACCGAAAGTCACCCGCAGTGCGAGCATGGCGACGTTGAAGGCGCCTTCGCTGTATGCGGTTGAAAAGAATTTTTTCATGTTGAAATGGGATTTAGGTCGAAGATAGTTTTTTGCCCCCTTCGCTGCAAACAAAAATGCCTCGGGGCCAAAAAAACGTTTCATGATTGCTCTTCGGGCGATCGGCCGCGGGCCGATCCAGTTTTTGCCGTGGGCCGATCAAGGATTTGTAAGGAAATGTTAAACAAGGCAGTTATCCACAGGTGTTTGGAACGCTATTTGGTGAAAGGCAAAATAATTAGAAACTTTATCACGTTACCTGCGGACAGCCATGCCGGCCGGATAGGTCGCGCTAGTCCGTGCACCCTCTGGACGAGAGTCATTCATCAAACTATTTTCCAGTGAAGTATTCTCTATTATCGTTTTTTGCCCTCTTTCTCTTTTCTTCGTCCTTTGCCCAGCAGACCCGTTACTATGACGACCCGCAGGCCGAGTACAAGCAGGGAAAAGAATTCTTCGAGCATGACTATTACAGTCTCGCCTTCCCCATTTTCCGCCATCTCAACTATTCTTTACGCGCGACCGACAAAAGTAATAACTCGGTGGAGTATGCCGATGTCAAGTACTACTACCTGGTGTGTGCCCTGGAACAGAACGACAAGACGGCGGTAACCGCGGCCGAGGATTATATCGTGTTGGAGAACAACGCGCCCCGGGTCGGTATGATCAGCTTCCATCTGGCGGAATATTACTTCCGGCAGAAAGACTACAATTCGGCCGTCAAATTGTACGAGCAGGCGGACATCGACAACCTGAGCAACCGGGACATCGCGGATCTCAAGTTCCATGAGGGTTATTGTTACTTTACCCTCAAGCAATTCGACAATGCGTTGCCGTTGTTCAATGCCATCCGGCAGTTGCCGAAGGACCCCAATTACATCGACGCGAACTACTACTATGGCTTCATTTGCTTTTACCAGAAGAAGTATAATGATGCGCTGGAGGCCTTCAGGGTAGTGGAGAATACGCCGGCCTATGAGCGGGTGGTACCCTACTATGTGGCCAATATCTATCTGGTCCAGGGGCAAAAGGACAAAGCGATCGAATATGCCGAAGCGCATCTCAAAAAAGGCAATCAATATTATGATACCGAACTGCGGCAGCTGGTAGGGCATGGCTATTATGAAAAGCAGGATTTTGCCAAGGCGCTGCCTTACCTGGAGTCGTATGTGAACCAGAGCAAGAAGGTCAGCCGCGAGGATCTTTATGAGTTGTCTTACTGCTATTATCAAACCGGGAACTGGAACAAGGCCATCGGCGGGTTCAAGCAGCTGGGCGGCAAGGACGATTCGTTGGCGCAGAACTCCATGTATCTGCTGGGGGATGCGTATCTGCGTACCGCGCAAAAGGCCAATGCGCGGAATGCCTTCCTTTTCTGCTCGCTGAACAGCAGCAACCCCAAACAAAAGGAGATCAGTAAATTCAACTATGCAAAGCTGTCCTATGAGCTGGGTTTCACAGATGTAGCTTCGGCGGAGCTGCAGGGCTTCTTACAGAAATATCCGAATTCGGAGTATAACAAGGAGGCCAGGGAGCTGCTGTTGAGTGTTCTGGCGGGGACCAGCGACTTTAAAGACGCCCTGTCGCTGCTGGATAGCCTCGACCATCCCTCCGAGAACGTTCGGAAGCTGATCCCCCGAATCTTGTATGGCCGGGCGACGGAACTGGTGAACGACGGGGTGCTGACGGTAGCAAACGATCTTTTGGATAGGGCATTGAGAGATGCGAACAATGCTTCGGTATTACCCTATATCCGATTCTGGAAGGGGGAGATCGCCTACAGATTGAGTAAGATCGATGAAGCTATCCCGTATTTTGTCGATTATCTCAAGAGCGGGGCCGTCAATGGTGAGGTAAATCCTACCGACGCCCGGTACAGTCTGGGGTATTGTTTCCTCAAAAAAGAAAATTACCGGCAAGCCCAAGGTTTTTTTCAACAGATCGACCGCAACCCGAGAATCGGTGCTTCGCCGTTGGAACAGGACGCATATCTCCGGGATGCGGACTGTTATTATATGGACAAGGATTACCGGACCGCCGGGACGATGTATAGCAAGGTCATCGATCTGAGTTGGCCGGCGAGCGATTATGCTACCTTTCAAAAGGCGATGATCGCCGGTGTCAATAACGGCCGGCAGAAGATCGATCTGTTGAATTCGATCATGCGCAAGTATCCTTCTTCGAGTCTTTCGCCGGATGTAAATATGGAGATCGCCGGCACCTATCTGGCGGGGGAGCAATACCAGGAAGCGTTGCCCTATCTCAAGAATGTATTGGGTTCCGACGCCGACGCCCTGAAGCCCAAGGCCTATCTGCAGTCGGGTATCGCCTGGTACAATCTCAACAACAATCAGCAGGCGCTTAACCAATATGATTCGTTGCTCCGGCAGTATCCCAATTCGGCCGAGGCTCAGGATGCGCTGGAGAATGCCAAGACCATTTACGTGCAGGAGGGCAAGACCAGCGATTATGTCAATTTCGCCAAGGGAATGGGTATCACCGTGAGCACCAGCCAGGAAGACCAGCTGGCCTATGAGGAAGCCGAGGTGCAGTTCAACAACGGCAACTTCTCCGGCGCCGTGCAGCGGTTCGAGGCCTATCTCGCCAAATTCCCGGATGGGAAATATTCGCTGGAGGCCAATTATTATAAGAGCGAGATCTATTTCTCGCAGAAGGACTATGCAAAGGCGGTAGTAGGCTATGCGGCCGTAGCGGACAAGGCGCCGAACAAATTTGCCGACAAATCGCTTTTACAGGCGGCGCGGTTGTATTTCTTCAACCTTAAGGATTATCCGAACGCGGAGAAATATTACGGCAAGCTCAAGGACTTCTCTTCTTCCGCGGAAAACAGATTGGAGGCGATGCGTGGAATCCTGCGCAGCCAGTACCAGCTGCAGCAATGGCCCGATGCGGTTGCCAATGCCAAGGATCTGCTGAACGAAAAGGGCATCAGCACCGACGACCGGGTGCTGGCGAATATGGCGATCGCCAATTCCTTTAAGGCGGATAACAAATGTGATCAGGCCTTGCTCTATTTCCGGACGGCGGCGGGGCTCACGAAATCGGCGTACGGCGCGGAGGCGCGGTACCAGATCGCCGACTGCTTGTTCCGGGAGAATGAGCTGAAGGATGCCGAAAAGGCCGCATTCGAAGTCATCAACAAGTCCGGCTCTTATGAGGAATGGGTGACGAAGTCTTACCTGTTGTTGGGTGACATTTATTTTGCGGAAAAGGATTATTTCAATGCCAAGGCTACATATCAGAGCATTGTGGAGAACGCCAGGATCGAGGACCTCCGTTTGCAGGCGCAGCAGAAACTGGCGCAGGTAACGGCTGAGGAAAACAAGAACAGTAAGATAGATACTACCACTAACAACTAGTTCCCAATAAACATGGATACTAAAAAGATTTTCTTTCTTCTGGCGTTCAGTCTATGCTGTATAAGCATGGGGGTATACGCCCAGGATACGACCAAGCGGAAAACCATCGATATCACTTCTTCGTTCAAGCCGGTATTGCGGGATGCCGTTAAGATCGATTTCAATGCGGCGCCGCCTGCACTGGACACGTCGCGGCCGCGGTTGTCGTACAATATCCCGGCACAATATCTCTTTTTGAGCTATCAACCCGGGGAGATGAAGCCGGTGGCGTTGCAGCGGGATTCGATCAATCCCTGGACGAATTATAACTATATCAAGATCGGCGCGGGCAATATCCATATCCCATACGTGCGCACCGGGTTTAGCTTTGGCGATGGGAAGACCACCTTTATCAATCTGTTCGCCGACGAACTGAACTCCAAGGGGTCGTTGCCTTATCAGAAGAACGGGATGACGGACGTAAAGCTCACCGGGACCATCAAGACGCCCAACAATCTCGAGTGGAATGGGGGCGTAGGGTTCAAGAACGATATCTATTATCTTTATGGGTTCCAGCCCGACACGCTAAAGTTCAACGGCGATCAGCTGAAGCAGACCTTTCAGACCGTTCATGCCAATATCTCTTTGCGTAATACGGTGCCTACGGAATTCGGGCTGTTGTATCATCCGAATTTCAAGGTTGCGTATTTTACAGACAATCATAATCCCAAAGGAAATGAGGTCAATACCGTGCTAAATCTGCCGCTGGAGAAGATGATCGGCAAGCAATTCGCTTTCGATCTGGGAGTAACCGCGGATCTGACGCATTACAATCTGCCTTCCGGGACCGGCGCACAAAATAATAATATTTATTACGTGAACCCGGCCTTTCTCGTGAAGACGCAGAATTTCTTTTTACAGGCATCGGTTACGCCTTCCTGGAATAACAAGCAATTCTATTTGCTGCCTAATTTCCTGGCGGATATCTCGACGAGCGACCAGCGGTTTACCATTCAAGCGGGCTGGATCGGTTATTATGATAAAGGATCGTATCAGCGGTTCGAATCGATCAATCCCTGGTTGGCGCAGCCGGATTCGTTGCAGAACACGCGGATGACTGAATATTATGGCGGGTTCAAGGGGTCTATTGGTAAGCACTTTGCTTATGCCGCCAAGGTGGGTATCCTGACCTATAAGAATTTACCCTTGTTCGTCAATGACTATACGAACGATGGAAAGGACTTCGTGATCCGGTATGAGCAGTCGATGCAGGCGGCGCAATTCCATGGGGAGGTGAGCTATCTGCAGGGGGATGTGCTCGAGGTGACGGGCAGCATCAACGGGTTGCAGTTCCATGGTCAAAAGACCTGGGCCGAGCCGTGGGGTATGCTGCCGGTGGAATTCAACGCCCATTTCAAGTGGCAGGCCTTTAAGGATTTCTGGGCCAAGGCCGATGTGTATACCTTTCAGCCAGCGGAGTATCTTGCGGCCGACGGGTCATCGCATCGGGGCGGCCGGGGTACCGATGCCAATGCAGGGGTAGAGTTCAAGATCACCAGGGCGCTGAACCTTTGGTTTCAGATGAACAATATCTTCAATAACAAGTACCAGCGTTGGAATCAATACCAGGTGTATGGATTCAATGTTTTGGGGGGTATAGTATTCACTTTTGGTGGGAAATAGTTAGATTCGCGCTGTGCCGGCCGATGCCGGCACGATGCTAAATGGATAAGTCTATGTGGCAGGTCCTGAACGCCTATTTATTTCAACACAGAAGTATAAGTATCCCTGGTTTGGGAACGATCTATCTTGAAACCATGCCCGCCAATGTGGACGTGGCCGATCGGACGATGCAACCACCTGCTTACCGGTTCCGTTTCGACAAATATTTCGACGCACCCGACAAAGAGTTCTTTGCTTTTGTTGCCGTCCAGCGTAATATTCTTGATTACGAAGCGATTAAGTGGTATAACGAATTTTCCTTTGAATTGCGTAACCGGATCCGGGCCGAGGAGCAGGTATCCTGGGACGGGGTTGGTGTGCTGAAGAAGGATGGTTCGGGCGGGGTGCTATTCGAGCCGGCGCCGGCGACGCTGCTTTTCTTACAGCCGGTTCCGGCCATGCGGGTGAGCCGCCAGGATGCGCAGCATAGCCTGGTGGTGGGTGACAGGGAGCGGACCAGCGGTGAAATGAACGAATGGCTTCAGGACAATGCCCGCAAACGCCGGCGGCTGTCGTGGTGGATCATTGCCGTGGTGTTGGCAGTGCTGGCAATTGGCTTCCTGGGCTGGTATTTCTATTCCCACGGGTTTATCGCCGGTAATCAAAACAAATTCTGACCTCTCGCTTTCTACTATCTATGTCCCTTATACATTACTCTGGTTGTCCTAGTTGTGGTTCTGATAAAATAGCTCTTGCGCTTACGGCGGAGGATCATACGGTGTCGCATGAAACATTCGGCATCTGGGAGTGTGGGCTTTGCACTTTACGGTTCACGCAGGATGTCCCCGATGCCGTTTCCATAGGTCCTTATTACAGGTCCGACAACTATATCTCGCATAGTAACACCAGCAGGGGATTGGTCAACAATCTGTATCATATGGTGCGGAAGCAGACGCTTTCCGATAAGTACCGGCTGATCGCCTCGGCGACCCGTACCCGGAAGGGGAAGCTACTGGACATCGGCGCGGGTGCCGGTGCGTTTGTGGGCTATATGCAGGAGCGGGGCTGGGAAGTTACCGGTCTGGAGCCGGACGAAACGGCGCGGGCGGTAGCGCGAACGGACCATAAGGTGGAACTGACGGATATGGACCGGCTGTTCACGCTGGAGCAAGATAGCTTCGACGCCATTACGCTTTGGCATGTACTCGAGCATGTGCATGATCTCCATGCTTATATGGAGCGGCTGCGGGGGCTGATCCGGCCTAACGGGCGGATCTTTATCGCGGTACCCAATTATACTTCGTATGATGCCCGGGTTTACCGGGAGATGTGGGCTGCGTATGATGTGCCGCGGCATCTCTATCATTTTTCGCCCGATGCCATTGGAAATCTGTTGACACAGCATGGATTGCAACTGCAATTCAGTGAGCCCATGTGGTATGACAGCTTTTATATCTCGATGCTAAGCGAGAAATACCGGCATCCGGGGCGGGGGAATGCCGTAAAAGCGGTGATGGTGGGGCTGGTTTCCAATATGAAGGCGTTTGTCAATAAATCGCACTGTAGCAGTTTGGTTTACGTGATCGGGCGGTGAGCCTGGGATCGGCAGGGCTGGGTCACAGCGGGAATTTGATCTCGTAGATCGTCGGCCAAAGTTTTCCCGTGACGAAGATCTTTCCTGTGGTCGAGTCGTAGGCGATGCCGTTGAGGGATTCGGCTTCGGCGTATTTTTTTCTGGCATCGGCGACCAGGCTATCCAGGACCAGGCGTCCCACAACTTTCCCATTTCCCGGGTCTATTTTGAGAATATAATTCGTCAGCCACTGGTTGGCGTAGAGGTAACCTTTGATCAGCTCCAGCTCGTTGATGTTGGATACGGGGCCGTTGTTGTCGGTCACGCCCAGTTCGCGAACCAGCTTGAAGGAGGGGAGGACTTTGGTGGCTTTGGTGCTGTCGTCATAAATGATCTTTACCGTGTCCTCGTGGGTGTTTTCGGGGTCGAAATAATCGATATTGCTGCTTCCGTGGCTCATAATGAGATACTTACCATCCGTGGTCATACCCCAGCCTTCGCCGGGAAAGGTGAATTCACCGAGTTTTTTAAATGTTTTCGCGTCGTAGATGAAGCCGGTCCTTGTGGTCCAGGTGAGCTGATAAAGCTTATCGTGGAGGAAGACGATGCCTTCGCCGAAGTATTTTTGGGCGTCCAATTCGGCTTTCGGGGTGATACGGCCGGTGGCCGGGTCAACCGCGCCAAAAAGTGATTGCCGCCCTGGCATGCCGGCTGCATCTGTACCGGTGCTTTCGAACAGCTGGCCGTTGTGGAATAAAAAGCCTTCGGTATAGGCGCTGCTATCGTGGGGGTAGGTTTTTACGACGGTAAAGCCGATGGGAGCGGGACCGATATCGGTGCTGTCCGTGGAGGTGGGCGCTTTTTTCGGGTTGTTGCAGGCGGCCAGCAGGGATAGGGCCAGGAGGAAAGGGATCGATGAGTTCAGGTACTCGCGCATGGAAGCAAAAATAAGGGCAAAAAATGTCGGAAAAGCTTGCTATTGTGGAAAAAAATGTATTGTTTTACAGCGAATTACCGTTCGGGTATCACCCCAAGCACCACATCCACAAATTTCTCTTCTCATTCGGTGATATTCCACGGCCGGAGGTCGCTATGCGCATTTGGCGCATTCTCCGGATCGTATCCTCCCTGAAAGCCAGTCCAATTATTCTTTACCTCATTCTCGCCCGTTGGACCTTATGCGGCGTTTACTCTTTTTTGTTCTGATAGCATCTATCCGACAAGGATAGTTGTAAGATATATTTTTTCGATTCCTATGACGGACCGGTCAAACCGAAAATGATCGTATGTCCAAGTACTTCTTGCCTCTCCTCGGGTGCATGTTAATTGCTTTAACCGGTAGGTCGCAGACCAGTTGCCGTAGCTTTGTTTACCGGCAGCAGCAATTGAGTGCCCATCCCGAGCTCGCTACCGCGATGGCCGCCGTAGAAGCGTTTACGCACCGGCAGCTAAAGCCCACGACCGTAGGTGTCACGGGCGTCACATCCGGAACTGCATCCAACGCTTCGTCTACTTCTTCCCTCATCACCATCCCTGTGGTAGTCCATGTGATCTACAATACCAATGCGGAAAATATCAGCAATCAGCAGATCGAATCGCAGATCGCCGTTTTGAACAGAGACTATCAGAAGCTGAATCCGGATACGGCCAGCATCCCTTCGTATTTCGTTTCCCGGGCGGCCAATATCGGTATGAAATTCATTCTTGCCGGGATCGATACTAACGGCAATGTCACCACGGGTATCGTGCGCAAGCATACCGATGTCAAGGCTTTCACCATCAACGACGATATGAAGTCTTCGGCCAGCGGCGGGGACGACCCGTGGAATCGCGATGACTATCTCAATATCTGGGTGTGTAACCTCGAAGACGGCACGCTGGGCTATAGCAGCCTGGTTGGTGGCCCCGGCAATGTGGATGGGGTCGTGGTGCAGTATACGGCTTTCGGTACGACGGGTACGGCGCAGGCGCCGTTCAATCTCGGCAGGACGTGTACGCACGAGATCGGTCATTGGTTCAACCTGATCCATACCTGGGGGGATGCCGATTGTGGTGACGACGATGTCGCCGATACTCCGCCGCAGTCCGGGCCGACGTATGGCGATCCCGGCGGGGTCGTTGTCTCGTGCAACAACGCTCCTACCGGCAATATATACATGGACTATATGGATTTTACCGATGACATGGGGATGCACATGTTCACCGATGGGCAGCGGGACCGGATGCTGGCGTTGTTCGCTCCCGGAGGGCCCCGGTATCCGTTGTTGTCGAGTCCAGCGGCTACGGCACCGCCGGGGGAGCCGTCGGTAACGCCGGCAAGCCCCACGCTCAGCGCGCCCTCGCTCTATCCCAATCCGGCATCGAGTTATGTAATCATCAATCTTCCTGATCCTTCAGAGGTAGGGGCCTTGCTGGAAGTCTACAATCAGATGGGCCAGATCGTTATGGCCATGCGGATCACGCAGAGCAATTTCCAGCTGAACACCGGGGGACTCGCGGGGGGCCTTTACTTTATCCGGCTGGGGAACAGCGCGGGCCAGGAGAGTCTCAAATTCGTCAAACTTTAGAGGAATCGGGGGCGGCATCGTCCGTCATCAGGGTGGCGATCTTCTCGCCTACCACCGGAGCGAGGGCGACTCCCATGCCGCTCATGCGCACGGCGCAGAAGACATGATCGTTGACGGCGCGTAGTATCGGCATCTTTTCGCCGCCCATGCCCATGATGCCGCTCCAGCGGTGTTCGATGGTATAATGACGGCCTGGAAGGATCACCTCGCCCAGGAAGCGTTCGAGCTCGTGCTGGATCGTTTGGGAGAGGGACATCTCGCTGGTGGTCTCTTCTTCGAACGCTTTATTGCGGGCGCCGCCGAGAAGGACCCGGTCGCCCAGGTTACGAAAATAATAGAAGCCTTCGTTGAAATGGAAGGTGCCTTTAAACAGGAGGTTGTCGATGGGCGAGGTAACGATCACCTGTCCGCGCGCGGGGACCACGTCGAGCTGCGGCAGCAGTTCGCGGGCAAAGGCGTTTGTAGTTACCAGTAGTTGCGAGGAGAGGAGCGGCGGAGCCTGACGGCTATGTAAGAGGACCTGACCATGGACCTTTTCGTAGCCGGTGATCTCTATATTGTTCAATACCGTGATGCCCATGGATTGAACGAGACGCAGCAGGGCCATGCAGAGTTTACCGGAATGCAGCTGTGCCTCCCAGCTGTTGCCGATAAGATGTTGGATACCCGCGAAGCCGAAGCGGCCGAGCTTTTCGTTTTGCAGACGGAAGATCTTTTGTTTTCCGGTGATCTTTTTGAGAAGCCGGTTGAAGGTGTCGATGAAGGAGCGCAGTTCGTTGCTATCGGCGCTGGCGATGAGCTCGTAGCCGCCGTTGCGTTCCAACCCGATCTCTTCATCCTTAAAGACTTTGCTGATCTTTTTGAGGCCTTTGAAGCGGAGTTCCGTTAATTCCAGCATTTGGTCTTCACCCATTTCCTTTACGCCGGAGAGCAATTCCGTGAGGGTGCCGAAGCAGGCGAAGCCGGCATTGCGGGTGCTGGCGCCGGTGGGGATGAGTCCGCGTTCCACGATGGTGATGTTAAGGCCGGGCGCTTTTTTTTTGAGGTAGTAGGCGCTCCACAAACCCACGAGACCGCTACCCACGATGATGATATCGGCTGGTGCAAAAAAACTTTCCTTTTCCCATACGGATAGCTGCGTCATAGTCACAATTAAGCACTGAAAGTAAGTATTTTCGACCAATGCCATCAGCGGCGCAGACTTTTTACCGGATTCGTGAACGCGGCCTGGATGGATTGATAGCTGATCGTAAGCAGGGTCAGTCCCAGCGTTGCAACGCCGGCAGTAGCGAAGATCCACCACGAGAGCGGCGTATGATAGAGATAATGGCTCAGCCATTGGCTCATCCCGTACCACGTGAGCGGCATGCCGATGAGTAAAGAGATGCTCACGAGCTTCAGGAAATCAAGCGACAACAGCGCCAGCACATTGGGGATCGAAGCACCCAGCACTTTGCGGATGCCGATCTCATGGGTGCGTTGTTCAGCCATGAAGGCCGACATCCCGAACAACCCCAGACAACTTATAAACACCGCGAATGCGGCGAATAAAGCCGCCAATCTGCCGATACGTTCTTCCATAGCGAATTTCAATGCATACTCCTGGTCGACAAAATTGTATTCAAAGGGAATGTTGGGGACAACCTTTTTGAAGACCGCCGCGATCTTTTCCAATGAAGCGCCGGCTGCCGCGTGCGGATCGAGCCGAAGTGTGATCCAATTATAATCCCCGCCCAGGAAGAACACGGTGGGCTTCACGGGATCGTAAGGCGATTCCATCACCATGTCTTTCACGACGCCAAGGATCGTATAGTTCTTCGCCGTATCGCCGAGCCAGCGGGATGTCCAGGAGATCGTTTGGCCCACGGGATGGACGAGACCCATGATGCGGGCGGCGCTTTCATTGATGACGAACCCGGACGAATCGGTGGCATACCCCGGCCTGAAGTCGCGCCCGCCGAGGAATTGCCAGCCAACGGTTCCTCCATAGTCCGCGGAGACATTGAGTGTGGCGAAGCGTTCGTGGATCGCGGGGTCTTTGTCTTTCCATTGAAAGCCTTCGCTGGTTGACCATACACCGGTGAGCGGACTTTGAGCAGCGGCCATATCGAGCACGGCGCCGCTTTGCGTCAGCTCGTTCTTCAGTACAGCGTATTTCTCCACGTATTCCGGGTAATGCATTTTGACCAGCACGAGTCCTTCGCGGGAATAGCCGATGGGCCTCTCTTTCGCATAACGGACCTGGGTGGCGACTACGATGGTAGAGATGATGAGGGCGACAGAGAAGGTGAACTGACCGACGACCAGCAGCTGGCGCGCGAGGATGGCGGGGCGGCCGGTGCGAAATTCGCCCTTTAGCACATTTACGGGTTGGAAAGAGCTCAGGTAAAAGGCGGGATAGCTGCCGGCCATGAGACCGGTGGCTGCCACGAAGGCCAGGGCCGAAAGCCAGAACCGGAAACTGGACCAGGGAAAGAGTATCTGTTTGTCTGAGAGGTCATTGAACCAGGGCAGGGCAAGGACCGCCAGCAGTAGTGCCAGGAGGAAAGCCACGAAGGTGACGAGATAGGATTCGGTGAAGAATTGCGCGACGAGTTGATGGCGACCGGAGCCGATGGTCTTGCGGACGCCGACTTCTCTGGCCCGCCCGGCGGAGCGGGCAGTGCTCAGGTTCATGAAATTGATACAGGCGAGAAGCAGCACCATGACTCCGATGGCGGCGATGAGCTGTACGAAATGAATGGCATCGAGGCTAGCGACGCCGGCCTTAAAAGAGTTGTACAGATGCCAGCGGCGCATGGGATGTAGCCATAGGCTTGGTTTTGCGGCGGCTTCTTTATCCATATTGGACATACCTTTTATCGCTGCGGCCTCTGCGTTCCGGATGGCTTGGGAAACGCCGGTGAAGGAGGAGCCGGCGGGGATGGCCGCGTAGAGGAAAACGGCGTGGTTGTCCCAGCCTTTATACTTTAAATAGCGGTTATTGGCCAGATACCATTTCCAGTCGCCGATGAATTGAAGATCGTGGAGGGTCGTATTGGCGGGAAGGTCGGCGTAAACGCCGGTGATCTGAAGCCGGCTGGTGTCATGTACAAGGATGGTTTGACCAATGGGGTCGGCGTTGCCGAAGAAAGCGTTGGCGGCCGAAGCGGAGAGCAGGATGGTATTGGGGGGCTGCAGGCCATTGCGACCTCCCTTGAGCATACGGAGGGTGAAGAGCCGCGGTCCATTCTCCTGCATAAATTGTCCGGTGAGGGACATCGTTCTTTCATTGGCCGAGAAGATCATTTCTTCTTTGGGCGTGGCGGCCACCAGTTCATCGAAATGGTTGTGGTATTTCGTCTCGAGTTCGCCCACTAGTGGATAGGGAAGATGATCCGAAGTGTTGAGCTCATCATGGACGGTTTCGTTGATGACGACCTGTGCGATGCGGTCATAGTTTTGGTGCCAGGTGTTGAAGGACAGTTCGTCCCGGACCCAGAGGCCGATAAGGAAGGCTACCGCCATACCGACTGCCAGGCCGGTGAGATTGATAACGGAATGGAGTTTATTCTTCGCGAGGTTGCGAAAAGCGATCCGGCAGTAGTTTTTTAGCATGAGAAAGGTTTGTCGATCAAGGACGTTCCGGGTGGGAAGATTGTTGCATGGTGATGGTAATTTCGCGCCCGGGCCGAAGGGTGGCGGCTTTCTCTGCGGAGATATCGAGCTGGAGGATGGTGCCTGCGAAGTCGATCCGGACGAGGAAGGTATCGCCCGCGGGGGTAAGATCCAGGATCGTGCCGGTGAGTGTGATCTGCGGCTTGTCGGCGAATACTTCGGCAGAGGTACCGGATCGTTCGACGCGGCCTTTTTCCAAACGGATAACGTTGGTGGCAAGTCGAAAGATATCTGTCACGTGATGGCTTACCAAAAGGGTGGTGAGATGGTAGTGGCGTTGTATCTTCAGCAGATAATCCAGCAGTTTATGGCGCATCTCGTCGTCGAGGGCAGAGAGCGGTTCGTCGAGGAGGAGGAGACGCGGGTTTCTGGCGATGGCGCGGGCAATGGCGATGCGTTGTTGCTGGCCGCCGGAGAGCAGGGCGGGCCGGCGGTGTTGCAATGCTTCCAGTTCCATGAGCTCGAGCAGCTCATCGATGATCGTTGTTGCGGCTTTGGCCGCTTTTTTTGTGTCCGGTGGCAGTGCATATTCCAGATTGCCCCTGACGGTGAGGTTGGGGAAGAGCGCGAAGTCCTGGAATACGAAGCCGATGGACCGATGGCGGGTGGGCAGGTCGATGCGGCGCTGGGTATCGAGCCAGGTTTCGTTTCCGACCCGGATATGGCCGGAGTCGGCGGGGGAGAGGCCGGCGAGGATGCGGAGCAGAGTGGTTTTGCCGGAGCCGGACAGGCCATGGATAGCGAGGGTTTGTCCTTGCGGCAAATCGAAGCGCACATCGAATAGCTGCGGGCCTTGCGCTGTGTGGAGCATTTTGGTGGCGTGGAAGCTAAGGAAGGGGGGGACCGGTGCCTCGGGATCGGTGCGTTTTTGGAAATGATCGGGTGTCATAGGATGGATCTCGATTTATTGAAATGGCGGTTCACGGCATAGACGATGAGCAGGATGGCGAATGACAGGCTCAGCAGGGTGATGGCGTAGTTGTTGGCCAGGGAATAATTACCCGATTGTTGTTCGTCATAGATAGCCACAGAAGCAACGCGGGTCTGGCCGGGGATGCTGCCACCGATCATCATGACGACACCGAATTCACCGATGGTATGGGCGAAGCTGAGGATGGCGCCGGTGATCAGCGAGGCGCGGATATTGGGCAGGAGGATGCGACGGAGCGTCGTCCAGCCTGACTTGCCGAGGGTTTGGGAGGCTTCCAGCAGATTCGGGGGCAGGTTCTTGAAACCTGCCAGCAATGGGTTGACCATAAAAGGCAGGCTATAAATCAGCGAGGCGACCACCAGGCCGGGGAAGGTGAACACGAGGCGGATATCCAGCACGCGGTCGAGTGCGTGTCCAAAGGAGCCCGCGGGACTGAAGGCCAGCAGCAGATAGAAACCGAGCACACTTGGGGGCAGCACCATGGGCAGGCTGATGATCGCTTCCGCGATCACGGTCCAGCGGCGGCGGCTATAAGCCAGCCACCAGGCAATGGGGATGCCGATCACCAGCAGGATGATCATTGTGATGAAGGCTAGTTTCAAACTCAACCAAAGAGGGAGCCAGTCGATCATAGATACTTTTTATTTTTCGCCGAAGCCGAAGCGCCGGAGTGTGACCTTTGCTGCAGGCGACTCACAGAGGGCCGCAAACTTTTCGGCGCCGGTGTTGCCCTGGGCATGCGGCAGCAGCGCGAAGCCCTGTAGTAACGGCTGGTGTGCGGCGGCGGGGATGAGCCAATATTTTCCGCCGGCCCCCTGCATAGTCGGAGATAGCGCCAGCGAAAGGGCGATGATCCCGACTTCCGCGACGCCCGTTTGCGCATATTGCGCGGTTTGGGCGATGTTCTCACCCATGACCAGCTTATCCCTGACCTTATCGTAGAGATTATAATAATGCAATGCTTCTTCGGCCCTTTTGCCATAGGGCGCATGCGCGGGGTTCGCGACGGCAATCTTTGTCACGCCAGGGTCGAGGAGAGTATTCATCCGTTGTTTGGCAGGGTCGATGGTTTTGCTCCAGAGGACGAGCTGACCGGTACCATAGACATGGACGGCGCCGAGTGTTTTGTTTTGTTCTTTTAACTGCCGGGGATAGTCGACGTCGGCCGAGAAATAGAGATCGAAGGGCGCGCCGTTTTTGATCTGTTCAAAAAAGTTGCCCGAGGAACCATAGGTGACCTTGACGGCGATATCGGGGTTATTGCGTGAAAAGATGACGACGAGTGAGTCCATGGCGAAGCGCAGATCGGCGGCGGCGGCCACGAGGACCTCGGTGCCCGCCTTTGCGGGCTGGGGATGTTCTGCCGGTGTTTGCATAGAAATGGGTTTTGCGGCCATCAGCAGGAGGGTCATGGTAGTGATAGCGGGAAGTGACCAGCGGGTTTGGAACATGAAAGCTTTAATTATACCTAAACTTACGATCTTCGCTGGTATTATGAGCAAACTGTTTACCTCGCTACAGATAAGAGATATTGTCTTCGGTAATCGTATCGTTGTCTCGCCCATGTGTCAATATTCGGCGCATGAGGGGTTTGCGGACGACTGGCATCTCGTTCATCTCGGCACGAGGGCGGTAGGCGGTGCGGGGTTGATCTTTACCGAGGCGACGGCGGTCTCGCCGGAAGGCAGGATCTCGCCGAGTGATCTGGGCATCTGGAAGGATGAGCATATTGCAGAGCTGCGGCGCATCGTAAAGTTCGTGCGGGCGCAGGGCAGCGAGATCGGCATTCAGCTGGCGCATGCCGGCCGCAAGGCGAGTACCCGGGAGCCGTGGAAAGGGAGCGGAATGATAGCAGAGGAGGCGGGTGGCTGGAGAGTTTTTGGACCGAGCGCCGTGGCCTACAACGAGCATTATCCGATGCCGGTGGAGATGTCGCCCCAGGATATCCGCAAGGTGGTGGATGATTTCAAGGCGGCCGCGCGGAGGGCGATGCTGGCGGGTTTTAAGGTCGTCGAGATTCATGCGGCGCACGGTTATCTGTTGCATGCCTTCCTTAGCCCGTTGAGCAACCGGCGGACCGATGCCTATGGCGGGACCTTTGGTAACCGGGTGCGGTTTTTAACGGAGGTGGTGGCGGCTGTGCGGTCGGCCTGGCCTCCGGGTTACCCCTTATTCGTGCGTATCTCCGCCACGGATTGGGCGGAGGGTGGATGGGATATCGAAGAAGCTGTACAGCTCGCGGCGTTGTTGAAGGGTTTGGAGGTCGATGTCATCGATTGTTCTTCCGGCGGCCTCGTACCATTTCAAAAGATACCGGTAGGTCCCGGTTACCAGGTGTCTTTTTCCCAGCGGATCCGGGAGGCTACCGGTATAGTGACGGGGGCGGTGGGACTCATCACCGACACGGTTCAGGCGGAGTCTATCCTCGAGGCGGGTCTGGCTGATCTCATCGTCATGGCGCGGCAAATGTTGCGCGATCCCTATTTCCCGCTGCATGCTGCGCATGAGTTGGGGTATAAAGAGATCCACTGGCCCCTGCAATACGAGCGGGCACGACTAAAATAGGAGGCCGGTGCGCGTGAACTCGGGAGGCACGGCCCCGGCCCTAGAACAATCTTTCGTTGGGCGGACGGATGCCTTGCAGCCGGATGTAGATCGTGGTTTGACCCCGATGGTGGGTCTGATGTTCGAAGGCTTTCAGGAGGAGGGTATAGCGCATAGCCTTTCGGTTGCCTTCGCCGACCATTTCCGCGTATTTATCCGGATCGAGTGCTTTGATGCTTTCGATCGCATAGTCGTAGCTCCGGGTCACATACCAGACCACGGAATCTTTGTTCTGGGCGGTGGGGCTGTTCTCGAGGCCGCGGCCGGGCCAGTCGATCTTAGCGCCGGTGGCTGCACCGATGAGAAAGACGTTGCCGCTGGCGAGATGAAGCATCTGTCCAGCAAAGCTGCGGATGCTATCCACGGCCCTGAAAGAATACCGGTCGGCGGGCATCGTGTTGAGGTAGTCGAGAGTATAGGCTTTTGCGCGCACCCAGTCCGCTATGAACTGCTCTTTGATCTGTTGTCCGGTGATGGGTTGTGCGATGGACCGGAAGGAACCGCCTGCGAGCAGAACGCTGAGGAGGAGAAAGGAAAGTCTTGGCATGAAAGTTTGGTTTTTTGGTTTTTGAAAACGAAAGCTAAAATTAAGTGGTTGTGAACTATTCGTGGGCACTTTTGTTTCAACATAGTTTTAATAATAGATAATAATAGATAGGACATTGGCAGGGGAATTGTAAAATACCGACAGGTTAAATTCAACAAGCATGGACATAAGTGGTTATTTAAAACGGATTAATTACAATGGCATGGTCTACAGGGACTTGGCGACACTTCGTGAATTGCAGTCCAATCATGTTTTTGCGATTCCCTTCGAGACCCTGGACATTCAGCATCAGGTCCCAATCTATCTACAAATCAATTTCTTATACCAAAAGGTCATCCACGACAGGCGGGGTGGCTATTGTTATGAGCTGAACGTACTTTTTCATAACCTCCTTGCTCATTGTGGATTTAATGTCACCATGATCGGCGGCCGGTTGCATCACGGCAATAACAAATACGGCCGGGAGTTCGAGCATATGGCGCTCGTCGTCGAGTTGCATGGGCGCAAGTGGCTGGTAGACGTGGGGTATGGCGATTTCTCGCTCGTTCCCCTTGCCCTGACTCCGGGCGAGATCCAGAGCGACGGCCGTAACTATTACCAGATCATCGATCCGGTGGTTGTGGATGGCCGGAGTTATCTGGGAGTGGCTAAATGGAGTCCCACCAAGCAGGACTTCAAAATAGATTATATTTTCACGACCACCCCGCGGGTGCTGGATGATTTCCAGGCCATGAACGAATTCCACCAGACTTCTCCCGAATCGCATTTCCGGCGCAGTCTCATTGTGACCTTGCCGACCAGGGAAGGGCGGATCAGCATGATCAATAACAAACTGATCCGTACGGAGAATGGCAAGCGGCAGGTGAAGATCATCCAGGGGGAAGATCACCGTGACCAGATACTCGAGAAGTACTTTCATATGGACATGGTGTATTTGATCTGACGATTAAAATAAGTTAACAGCCACATGCCAGCCGATCCAACCTGCCAGGTGACCTTCACCCATTGGGATGGTGGCATAATCCTGGGGAAGGGGATGGTAACGGACTCCACCGGCGACGGCGGGATTTAGCAAATTAAAAGAGGGACCGAAGGAAACGGCGAAATTGCCGGCTGCCTGCCAGTGCAGGTCAAGGTTGAATCGCCCGATGATGTTGCCATTGAAGTTATGCGGGTTGAATGGGGAGAGCTGGCCGATGGTAAATTCGGATCTGAGGGCGAGGCTATGCGACAGCGGGAACTGGAAGCCATACCCGAAGCCGCCGTAATAGACGCGTCGCTGCTCGCCGGGATTGAGGCCCACATAGATGATCCCATAGGCTCTGCGAGTACCCGAGCGAAAGGCAAGATTCACCGGGGATAGCTCATCGGCATAGAAGGATAGCTCATGGAGGCCGCCGTGTCTGATGATGTTGACGGGCGCAAAGCTGAAGCCTTCGGAGGTGTCGGCGATATTGATAAGGCCCCACTGCATTCCTTTGAGATGACGGGCATAGTTGATGACACCGAACTGCATCCCTTTGAGCCGGCGGGTGTGGTTGACGTAGCCATATTGGAGGCCTTTGACGCTGTCGGCGTTATTAATGGGGCCCATTTGGACGCCGCCGATCTTTTTGGCAAGATTGATGATGCCGGCTGCCTGGAAGCCGTGTACCGAGTCGAGGACTTTGTTGCAGACTCCTGCCAGCTGTACGCCCGATACGGGACCGCCCGCGACATTGACGACGCCGGCGGCCTGAAGGCCCGTGACATTTTTTTTGTCGATGTTGAAGACGCCGGCGAGCTCCACACCGGTGAGGCCGGCTTCATAGCCACCGATGAGGTTGATGGAAACTTTATTGGTGACCTGCGAATTGAGCGGGCCATTGGTGCTCAGGCCGGGGATGAGGGAAAGCTGGACGGGGCGCCGGATGAAGACTTTTTTGAGGTTCAGCGACTGCATCCGCAAATGATAGGAGAGCAGGATGCGGGCGAAGCCCGTGGCTTCGACACCGGGGACGAGGTTTCTGCCCATGGCGTCGAGAGAGCGGATGGGGTATTCGATGCGGATGGAATCCCCGGTCCATTGCGGATGGGTGGAAAGCAAGAGCGCCTTCGGGGGGAAGGCGTCGGGGGAGATGCCGATCGTCAGATCGGTGCCGGAGCCGGGCCAGAGCTGAATAAGGGTATCGATATAGGCCTCTTTGCTTACCATAACAGCGACGGGCCGGCCTTTGTTCTTTACGCGGAGGGTGAAACTGCCGTCCTTTTTGCTCAGGGTGGCGGTGAGCTCCGCGGGATCATAAATGCTTACATCGGCGAGGCGCCTTCCTGTGCGTTGATCCACGATGATGCCGGTGATCGCATGGCGCCGGTCCGCGTCGTCAGGGAACGCTATCGATGTCCTATTCGTGGCGGGCAGGAGGATGAGGTAGCGGCCGTCTTCGAGATATTGCAAGCGACCGTGGAAGAGTACATCGAGGAGCTGACGGACGGATCTGGTCTGGATGGGCAGGGTGACTAAGGAATCTTTGTTGAAGAGGGCGCCGGCATAGGAAAAATAAAAATTACCCGTTGTCGATATGAGTTCCAGGACGCGGCCGAGTGGCTGCTCGCGGCATTCGAACGTGATAGGCGTTGCGAGGATCGATCGTTGCGCCGTGGCGGAGCTGCTGAATGTTAGAAGCAGCAATAAGGTTATCAGCCAGTGGTTACGCATGGGTTCTATTTCAGGATGTAATGGTCACCGGTGTTGGCTACCGTGATATCCAGCGTTTTTTTGATCACGTCGAGGATGTTGGGAAGCGATTCGTCATGAAACGATGTCGTGATCGGCAGTTGCCGGAGCGCGGGATTTTCTATGACGATGGAATCGCCGTAGGCCTGGTTGAGCGCGTCTACCAGCTCGCCGAGCGGCGTGTCACGACAGACAAATGTGCGCGGCTGGTAATATTTGTAGACGGTGTTTCCTGCGGGTTGCGTCTGCAGCGCCGAATCGTTGGGTCCCAGGGTAATGGACTCCCCCGCTTTTACCCGGATGTGGTTTTTATCATTGCTTATTTCGATGAGGCCGGTCTCTACTTCGACGATTGTCTTTTTGTTTTCGTTGCGGATGTTGAAAGAAGTACCGAGCACGGTGATGGTGAGTTGGTTGGTGTGGACCTTAAAAGGGTGGTCTTTATCCGGGGCTATCCGGAAGAATGCTTCGCCTGCCAGCGACACCGTCCGGTGGTTGACGGCGGATGTCGAGAGGGTAGAGTGTTTGTTCAGGGTAACGATGGAGCCATCGGCGAGGGTGTCGATGCGGATCGCGTCGTAGGAAGCTACCTGGTTCCACGATGCAGAGGTGGGCCGCAGCCACAGGAATGCGAGGATTGCGGCAGCGGCTGCCGTCGCGGCGGTGATCCAGCGGATGCTGCGGATGGGTGTGGGCCGGACGGGGGCGTGCATCTTTTTGTTGAGGACCTGCCAGGCCTGCTCTTCTTCGCCTTCAATATCGGGGAGGCTTTTTCCGGATGCGAGGCCCCGGCTTTTTTCCCAGATGATCTTCAGCTGATCGAAATGCTTTTGATTGGCGGGGTCCGCGGCGAGCCATTGGTCTACGCTTTGCCGTTCGTCCGGGCTGGCTTCCTGCAGGAGGTATTTGACCAGCAGGTCTTCTAACGATATATGGTAGTGTTGGTTCAAATCGATGGTTTTAGTGATTCAAAAAATAGAGCATCAGCAGTGGCAGGAACTCTACGAGTGCCGCCCGGAGGAGTTTCAGCGCCTTGCCCATTTGGTTTTCCACGGTTTTTACGGAGATGCCCAGCTGTAAACCGATATCGCGGTAGCGAAGGTCCTCGTAGCGGCTGAGCTGAAAGATGGTCCGGCACTGTTCCGGAAGATCGTTGATTGCGGCCCGGAGCTGCCGCTCCAGTTCCCGGAGCTGCAGGTTCTTGTGGGCGGTGTCGTTTTGGTCCTTCATTTGACGGGTGAGCCAGGAATGATGAGACCTGCGTACCTTGGTTCGTTTCAATGCATTGAGACTTTCGTTATAGACGGCGCGGTACAGGTAGGCCGCGATGGAATCCGAAAAATTCAGTGCTTCGATCTTGTCCCATAACCGCAGGAAGATTGTTTGGACGATATCTTCGGCGAGCGTTTGTTCCTGAACGAAAGAGAAAGCGTAATTCCGGAGCGGTTTAAAATGGGTTTTAAACAGGTCACCAAAGGCCTGCTCATCCCGGTTTTTGAGTGCCCGGATGATACCGGCGTCGTCCCATTGCATGGTTAGCGATTGATTGATAGCTTTATAGGCAGCGGTCGTGATCAAATCCTCGTTTATTAAACAACAACCCGATGGCGCTTTACCCCTATGTGAAGGTAAAATAAAATTTCAGCTAGAGCTTCTGGAGACCCTGGAAGAGTCTCGCCCGAAGGGCAATCATTAGCGCTTTGCAGGAGATGCGCTAATTTTTCGGCAAGCGCATCTCTTGCACATTTATCCGGGCCGCCAGGGTCGGGTAGGCCTGCCAGCTATCCGCGGGGATATTGACGTGATAGTAGCAGTTGAGCTTGGAGCCGATGCTGAGGCCTTTTCCGGCGTTATACCAGACCTGGGGTTCGGCAAAAAAGAAGCCTTGTTTGCCCTTTTCGCCGGTTGTGGGCTCGTCGCCGTGGTTGCGGTTCCCGGTCCAGACGGAGAAGTCGCCGGCGAATTCTAATTTGTGGTGGAAGAAGCCGCGGTACCAATAGAGGGTGAAGATGGGGTCGCTGGTTGGTTTAGGATAGGAGACGTATTTGTAGTCGAGTACGGCAGTTAGGAAGGCTTGTTTCCAGCGGAAGGGGACTTCGGCACCGCCCTGATAGGTGTTGGTAATATAGTAGCTGTATTGTTTGGGCTCCGTGATGCCGCCGCCCCCGCTGTATTGGAGCTGCAGAAAGATCCTGGGTGTCCAGGCACGGAAGGACTGGCTCACCTGTAGGAAGAATTTGCCGATGTTGTTGTTTAGGCCCTGGAGGTCGGCTTCGGTCTTGAGCAGAAAGCCGCCGGGTTTGATGAGGTGTCGGCCGGAGTCGCGCATCTTCCAGAACTCGAAATAGAGGGTGGGGAAATTTTTGGGGTTGGTTGCCGGGGATATCGTGTGGCGGAGATCGTAGTGGAGCTGGAGGTTTTGGGCGCCCGCGGTGAGGGCGGCGGTCATGGCGGCTAGCGCGCATAGCGTGATGATGATATTCTTCATGTGGGCAAGTTGCGGGACCTTGTTTGCGACGGGCGGAATTGGAGCGGAAATGTGGCGGAATTGTCCAAAATGGCCCGGAGGGCCATTGCCGCCAGGCAGACATTAGTGATTTTGCCGGAATGGGTTATATTGAGACGGAAACCCGTTCCGGTAATTTTATTTCTCATTATGAACGATATAGATCTCGGCGCTTTTTCGGCCTTGTTCCAGGAGGCTTGTGTGCGGTGTTTTGGTCATGCGGTGACGGCGCCGCTCACCGAGACGGAGGCGAAGCTGTTCTATACGAAGGTCTTTGATGCGACGGGGTTGGTGATCGGCTGGAAAAGCATTAAGAATTACTCCGGTTTTTTGTTGGGGGGATCGCCGGGTAAGGCGGAGAACCCTTCTGTGGCGACCCTGGATACGCTGGCGCGGTATGTGACGGGGGCACCCGATACTACGGAGCCGGAGCGGAAGACGGCGGCGGGGCATTATCCATACTGGTATGGGTATCGGGAGAAATGGGTAGTGGGGCATGGGGCGGTGGCGGCGCCTGCGGAGGTGGGTGCGCATGGGGTGGCCGCGACGCCGGGCATGGGAACAAAGGCGAAGTGGTTTTTGCGCGGAGGACTAAAGGGATGTCTGGTGTGGTTGAGCGTGGGCGGGGTGTTAGCCGTTGTGCTGGTTGTGTTTTTGTTGGTGATGGTCAATAGACGGACGGCGCCGGGTTTTCGGGATGATTTTCACGCTTTATCCGCGGACTCGCTGGCTGCTCGCGGTTGGTGGGTGGTGGCGCCGGATACAGTGTATTGGAACAAGCGGGGGACTGACGGCCGCGGTCTCACGTTGTATACATTGGAGGGGGATAACTGGCCCGATCCCGAGCATGCCCCGGTGATCCGCAATCTGCTAGTGCGGCGGATACCTTGTAGCTCGTTTACACTCGAATGGCATTTCGAGGATTTTATTCCGCATCAGAATTGGCAGCAGGCGGGAGTATTGTTATCCGAGGACACCACGATCGGAAGCAGGAGTCTGCGGGTGTCGATCGCCTACAACGATTATAATGGCGTGTATCCGCGATCGGGCATGATCCTGCTGCAGGCGATCGTTTCGCGTGATGGGGCGAAGCCGGAGGAGATCGCGCATGTACCGCTTATGTCAGTTGATAGTCTGCGCCGATATCCCGCGCTGGCGCGCTTTCTCGATCACACGGCGTTGCGGATCGTGAAACAGGGAGACCGGTTGCGTATTTTGTATGCGGATGGAATACTTGCGAATACGTCATTCCGGGAGATTGGAAGCTACGATATGCCGATGGACCTTCGGTATGTGGGGCTGTTTGCGCTCAAGGGGTTTGTCGACAGTTCGGCGAACATGCCGGTACGGGTTAGCTATTTTAGCCTGGATTGCGAGAAGCGGAAGTGACTATTTAAAATAAGACATCGGGATGGTCCGCCACAGATCGTGGGAGAGGTGACCGATCAGCAGCTCGTATACGAGATAAATGGGCCAGAAGATCCAATGGATGAGCAGCAGGATCCAATTGTGGTTATAATGCCAG
The DNA here is from genome assembly GCA_025934485.1 of Chitinophagaceae bacterium. Classification (GTDB taxonomy): domain Bacteria; phylum Bacteroidota; class Bacteroidia; order Chitinophagales; family Chitinophagaceae; genus Puia. The sequence continues at coordinate 11,318 of JAICXX010000030.1, read as the reverse complement.
CTGATCATCAGCGTATAGAGGCCAAGGACGAGATAGAGGATGGAGTGTCTGCTTTCCATGCGTGTTTAGATATAAGAGCCAATATAACAAAAAAGGGGCCAGTTGGCCCCCTTTTATATGTGGGAGATCGGTGAATTATAGGTGAATTGCTTCGCCATAGGCTGCTTCGACGGCGTCTTTTACCGCTTCGCTGATGGTCGGGTGCGGGTGGACGGCATCGAGGACTTCGTGGTAGGTCGTCTCCAGCTTGCGGCCCAGTACGGTTTCGGCTATGATCTCGGTGACGTTGTAGCCAATCATATGGGTGCCGAGCCATTCGCCATATTTGGCGTCGAAGATGACCTTGACGAAACCTTCGGTGTGGCCGGCGCCGGTGGCTTTGCCGGAGGCGCTCAGCGGGAACTTACCCACTTTGACCTCGTAACCGGCGTCGCGGGCCTGTTTTTCGGTTAAGCCTACCGATGCGATCTCGGGGGTACAATAGGTACAGCCGGGGATGTTGTTGTAATCCAGCGCTTCTGGCTGGTGTGCATATTTCTTCTCCGTATAGGCAATATTCTCCACACAGATGATGCCTTCCTTGGTAGAGACGTGGGCGAGGGCCTGGCCGGGGACGCAGTCGCCTACGGCGTAGATGCCGGGGACGCTGGTCTGGTAAAATTTGTCGACGACGATCTTGCCCTTGTCCGTCTTGATGCCGAGGGTTTCGAGACCGATGTTCTCGAGGTTGGCGCTGATGCCTACCGCGCTGAGCAGGACGTCGGCTTCGAGGGTGATCTCGCCGGTGGGTGTCTTGACCTTGGCCTTGACGCCGTTGCCGCTGGTATCTACGCCGGTGACCTCGCTGCTGGTGAGGATATCGATGCCGTATTTCTTATAATTCTTTTCGAGCTCTTTGGAGATCTCTTCGTCTTCCACGGGAACGATGCGGGGGAGGAATTCGACGATGGTCACCTTTGCTCCCATGCTGAAATAGAAGTAGGCGAACTCCACGCCGATGGCGCCGCTGCCTACGATGATGATGCTACCCGGTTTTGTCTGCGGGGTCATAGCTTCGCGGTAGCCGATGACCTTTTTGCCGTCCTGCTTGAGATTGGGCAGCTCACGGCTACGGGCGCCGGTCGCGACGATGATATGTTTCCCTTCGACGACCACAGTCTTGCCGTCGGCGCCGGTGACTTCCACCTGGCCTTTGGCCTTCAATTTTCCATAACCCAGGATCACGTCGATCTTGTTCTTGCGCATCAGGAACTGAACGCCTTTGCTCATCTTGTCCGCTACGCCGCGGCTGCGTTTGATCACGCCGGGGAAGTCCACGCTGCCACTGGCTTCGATGCCGTAGTCTTTTGCATGGAGGATATCCTGCATTACTTGAGCACTCTTTAGAAGGGCCTTTGTAGGGATACATCCCCAGTTCAGGCAAACCCCACCCAGATTCTCCTTTTCAATGATTGCTACTTTAAAGCCCAGCTGTGCAGCGCGGATCGCGGAGGGATATCCGCCGGTACCGCTACCAAGAACGACTACATCGTATGCCATGAATTATCCTTTTTTTCGATTAAAAAATATCAGATTTTGGAGACGCTGGAAGCGGCTCGTCCGAAGGACAGGCACAACCGAGGATCGAGCACAGCTCGGCCGAAGGTTGCGGGCGTAGCCCATTTTGCAGGAAATGCGCTATTTTTTTGAAGCGCATTTTCCTGCAGATTCCAAGCGACCCGCGAAGGTAAACCACAATGCGGAAATAGCCAAATACCATGGGATTAGCGTACTTTTGCGGCCATGAACTTGAATCCTCCTAAACTGGATATACTGGCTGTGGCCGTGCATCCCGACGACGTAGAGCTGGGGTGTGCGGGCACGCTGCTGATGGAAAAACGCAATGGAAAGCGGACGGGTGTCGTGGATCTGACCCGGGGAGAGCTGGGTACCAGGGGAACGCCGGAGCTTAGGGCGGAGGAGGCGGCCAGGGCGGCTGCGATCATGGGGCTGGACGCGCGGGAGAACCTTGGCATGGCCGACGGCTTTTTCCGGAATGACGAGATGCACCAGCGGCTGCTGATCCGGGCCATCCGTAAATACCGGCCGGAGATCGTGCTGTCCAATGCGTTGGAGGACCGCCATCCCGATCATGGACGCGCCGGTCATCTGATCAGCGAATCGTGTTTTCTAAGCGGGCTGCGCAAGATCGTCACGCACGATGACGAGGGCCGGCCACAGGAGCACTGGCGGCCGAAATATGTTTTTCACTATATCCAGGACAGGTATATCCAGCCCGATTTCGTGTATGACATCACGCCGGTGTTTGAAGGCAAACTGCAGTCTATCCAGGCGTATTCATCGCAGTTCTTTTCCAGCGAATATGGTGAAGCCGAGCCCCAAACCTATATCTCGACGCCCGAATTCCTGGACAGCATCATCGGCCGGCACCGGATGCTGGGGAAGATGATCGGCGTGCCCTATGCCGAGGGTTATACGACGCAAAAGATGATCGGCATCACGAATTTTGAGGCATTTATACAGATGGATACCTAGGTCGACAACAATATAGGTACTCAAGACGTTTAAATTGTCTGTCCTTTAACACCAAATCCCCGCTTAAAAAGGTATTTTTGCATCTCATTTAAATTCAATCATGTCTCTACCTAAATTCACACAAGCCACCCAAAGTTTTCATTCCGAACTTAAAAAGCGGATCGGTAACTACTTTGAAGAGGTAGGGACCTCTCAGACCGGCAACTACAATCTGTTCATCAAGGCGGTGATCCTGATGGTCAGCTTTGCGTTCATCTATATCCACCTGGTCTTTTTCACCCCCAATGCGTTCTGGGCGATCCTGGAGAGCGTGCTTTTGGGCGGACTGGTGGCGGCCATTGGTTTCAACGTCATGCATGACGGCGCACATGGCAGTTTTTCCAAATATAAATGGGTCAACAGCCTGGCGGCCTTTTCGTTGAACATCCTGGGCGGGAACAGCTTTATGTGGAATATGAAGCATAATGTGGTGCACCATGCTTACACCAATGTGGACGGGATAGACGACGATATCGATATCCAGCCCTGGATGCGGATGAGTGAGACGCAGAAAAAATACCGGATGCATCGTTATCAGCATTTGTATTTCTGGGTCTTGTATAGTGTCCTTTATATCTTTTGGATCTTTGTGCTGGATTATCAGAAATATTTCAAACGTCATATCGGGGCGATGCCACTCAAAAAGATGAGTTTGGGCGATCATTTCGTTTTCTGGGGGTTCAAGGCTTTTCATGCCTTTATCTTCGTAGCATTGCCGATCTACCGGCTGGGCTGGTACGACTGGATGATCAGCTTTGTCATCTTCACGACGGTTGCCGGTTTTGTGCTGAGCATGGTCTTTCAGCTGGCGCATACGGTGGAGCATACGGCTTTCCCGGTTGCCGACGAGGCCACGGGCAAGATGGAGGACGAATGGGCGGTACATCAGATCAAAACGACCGCGAATTTCGCTACGGGCAACCCGGTGGTATCCTGGCTGGTGGGCGGACTCAATTTCCAGATCGAGCATCATCTTTTCCCCAAAATATCCCACGTTCATTATCCGGCGATCAGCAAGATCATCCGGCAGGCCTGTCTCGAATATGGTCTGGTCTATATCGAATATCCGCGGGTGCGGTATGCCGTGGCTTCACACGTCGCTTTTCTGCGGCAGATGGGGCGCAAATAGTGGCATAAATGGGCCCGCAAATGGCGTAAAAAAAATGTAAATTTGCGCCGCTATGACTAAAGTTAAAGTAGGGCTCGTGCAAATGAGCTGCACGGCCGACAAAGCGGGAAATCTCCAAAAGGCTATAAAAAAGGTGAGGGAAGCGGCTGCCAAGGGTGCGCAGATCGTTTGTCTCCAGGAGCTGTTCACGTCCCTGTACTTTTGTGACGTGGAGGATTACGAGAACTTCAAGCTGGCCGAACCGATACCCGGGGAGTCGACCAATGCCCTTGGTAAGCTGGCCGGGGAGCTGGGTGTGGTGATCATCGCCTCGCTTTTTGAGAAGCGGGCACAAGGGATTTATCACAATACCACCGCTGTACTGGATGCCGACGGCAGCTATCTTGGAAAGTATCGGAAGATGCATATCCCGGATGATCCTGCTTATTACGAAAAATTCTATTTCACCCCCGGTGATCTGGGGTATAAGGTCTTCAAGACAAAGTTCGCCACGCTCGGTGTGCTGATCTGCTGGGACCAGTGGTATCCGGAGGCGGCGAGGATCACGGCGCTCATGGGTGCGGAGATCCTCTTCTATCCTACGGCGATCGGCTGGGCAACGAGCCAGGATGCGGCTACCAATACGGAGCAATACAATGCCTGGCAAACCATTCAGCGTGGGCATGCCGTGGCTAATGGCGTGTATGTGGTGAGTGTGAACCGCGTGGGCCTCGAACAGGATGGGGCGATGAAATTCTGGGGTGGGTCGTTTGTGTCGAACCCTTTTGGGAGCGTCGTTTACCAGGCGTCGCACGAGCAGGAGGAGACGCCGGTGGTGGAGATCGACACTGCGGCTACGGACCGGTACCGGACACACTGGCCTTTTCTGCGTGACCGCCGGATCGATTCCTATCAACCCATTACGAAACGCTATATCGACGAAGACTAGTACACCGCGGGCCGCGGAGCCACCGCGGTAAACTGAAACCGGAGGCCGATGTGGCGCCGGCTAAAGCCCAATCATATGACCACAGCGACACCGAAACAGGAAGGGTTTTTTTTTCCCGCGGAATTTCACCGGCATGCGGCTACCTGGCTGAGCTGGCCGCATAAAGAGGCCTCATGGCCCGGTAAGATCGGAGCGATCTATCCCCATTACAGTGCGTTTGTGAAGGAGCTGGCCAAAGGCGAGGAAGTCTGTATCAATGTCGCCGATGCGGCGATGCAGGCGGCTGCAACCGCCCATTTGGAGGCGGCCGGTGTCGATATGGATATGGTGCGGTTCTTTTTTCATCCTACCAACGATGCGTGGTGCCGGGATCACGGCCCGGCCTTCGTGATCAATCCTGCGCTTAGACAAAAAGCCATTGTCGACTGGAACTATAATGCCTGGGGCAATAAGTATCCTCCTTATGAATTAGATGACGTGGTCCCGACGCTGATCGGCAAGGAGCTCGGGCTGCCGGTGTATCATCCGGGTATCGTCATGGAAGGCGGTTCGGTGGAGTTCAATGGTAAGGGAACTTTGCTTACATCGAGTTGCTGCCTGCTGAACCCAAACCGGAATCCGCATCTCGACCGCGAAAAGATCGAAGAATACCTGCGGGAATATTATGGCGTCGAGCAGATCCTTTGGGTAGCCGAAGGGATCGTAGGCGATGATACGGATGGGCATATCGATGATACCGTCAGGTTTGTCAACGAAGATACTGTGATCACGGTGATCGAAGAGGATGCGACCGATGAGAATTATACCTTGCTGCGCAATAATCTGGCGACACTTTCCACGATGCGGCTTTTGGACGGTAAGCAGCTGAACATCGTCGAGCTGCCGATGCCGGAAGCGGTGGTCTATGAGGATCAGCGGCTGCCCGCTTCCTATGCGAATTTCTATATCGCCAATGAATCGGTGATCGTGCCGACGTTCCGGTGTGACAGGGACGAAAAGGCGCTTGGCATCATCCAGGAATGTTTTCCGGCGCGTCGCGTGGTGGGTATCGATTCCACCGATATCATCTGGGGGCTGGGGAGCTTTCACTGTTTGAGCCAGCAGGAGCCGGCGGTGTAGGAGGGTTCGGGGAAAAAATGTAAATTTGGGTATGGCAGTACCTGCAGTCAAACCGACAGTTACATTTGCTACTCCCCAGGAGTATCTTGCCCTTGAAAGGATTTCTAAGGAAAAACATGAATACTTTCAAGGTAAGATAATTGCTATGGCAGGTGCTTCATTAGTACATAACCGACTGGTTGCTAATCTGCTGGGTGAAATAAGGGGTGAATTAAAAGATAAGCCGTGTGAGGTCCTGCCCAGTGATATCCGGATCGCTGTTCCTTCCGGTGAGTGCTATATGTATCCGGATGTTACATTTGTATGCGGCCAGCCTGAATTGACAGACGCCCAGTTCGACACGCTTAAAAATCCGATGGTCGTCTTCGAAGTATTATCGCCCTCCAACGAAGATCATGACCGCGGAAAGAAATTCTTCTTCTATCGCCAAATTCCCTCTTTTAAAGAATACTTCCTGGTTGACACTACCAGGCCTTTTATTGAGATCAGCAGGCGAGAAGAGAACGGGGCCTGGAAATTTGAGACGATAGAAGATCTCACTGCGCAACTGTTAATTGCTTCTGTCGGTATTAGTATTCCCTTAGCGGAGGTCTATCGGAATGTAAATTTTCCACCTCAGGCTTGATCGCGATCAGGAACAACTCCGTTCCGGCGCGGGGTTTGACGGAATTGTAGCAGGGAGCGAGGGCTTTGATCTCGAATTTTTTCTCAAACAAATGTTGGTATTCTTCGCGGTGGCCGCCAAAGGGAGGCCCGCCCGGAAAATCGCGGTCGAAGAGCAGGCCTGCGAGGTGGCCGCCGGGCTTTAGCAGGCGATGCATTTGATCGACGTAAGCGGGACGTTTTGTGGGGTCGAGGGCGCAGAAAAAGGTTTGTTCGACGATAAGATCGTACCCACCTGCTGGGCTCGCGGCCGAAGGGTGATGTGGGCCATGGTGGTTGAAGAAATCGGCTTCCAGGAGGGTGAGGGCCGGGGTGGCGGGGAATCGTTCGCGAAGGCGGCCGATGAGGACGGGTGAGATATCCAGTAAGGTGATGTTGGTAAAGCCGTTTTGCAGTAGATATTCCGCTTCGTAACTATTGCCGCAGCCGGGGATGAGGATGGCGATCCGCTTATCGGTGAGCTGATCGAAATAAACCCGCAGGGGCGGCGAGACATCGCCGATGTCCCAGCCCATGTGCCCCTGCAGGTAGCGTTCGTCCCAATAGCGTTCATCAGACATTGATGGCGGCAATGGGTACATGGCTATGATAGGCCAGCTGTTTGGTGCTGGACGTCTTGAACATGCCGGAAAGGAACGAGTGTTTCCGCGGGAAGGTGAGGATCAGATCGATCTTGTAGTCGGAGACGAACTGATTGGTGGCTTCCACGAAATCGAACAGGCGGATGAAATAGAATTCGGGATTGAACTCCTGGAGCTGGCTTTCCAGCTTGGCGCGTTCGGCTTTGTATTCATCTGTGACCTGGACATAGTGTTCGTGGTCGACGTTGACGATATACAGGTGGGGTTTGAAGAGGTTCAGCACGGATTTTACCGTAGGAATGGGGATCGTGCTCTCGACGTCTTTGAAATCCGTAAGCAGGAGCACGTTCTTGGCGCTTTGGGAATGTGTATCCGGCGGCACGATGATGGTGGGAGCGATGGCGCGTTTCACGATGTTCAGCGCGTTGCTGCCCATGAGGACCTGGCCCAAACGGGTAGCGCCGGTGATACCCATGACGATCAGCTGTATATTGTTCCTTTTTACATATTCTTCGAGGGTATCCAGGAAGCGATTGTTCTCTTCCGCCACGCAGGAGATCCTGGCGCTGGTGATGGTGGAAAGCTCGGATTGAACACTGGCAAGGGCGAGTTCCACGATCGCTTTCCGGCTTGCGTCTTCTTCTCCTTCCGTGCCCAGGGGGCTGCTGTCCGAACCATATTCGAGCGTATCAAACACATTGTACAGGATCAAATGGGCGTCGGGGATCAGCGTCGAGATATGCGCGGCGTAACGCGCGGCGTTCTTGGAAGTTTCCGAAAAATCGATGGGAACAATGACATTATTCATGATATAGCGGTTTTGTCTAAATATACGATCAAAATTGTTATTAACGAGTTTTCAACAGCTCCTGATGGAGCAAAACGATTTTCCCGGCGAATTAGCTATTTTACATTAGGTTTGTCGGCTGCCGGAACGGGCGTTGAGCCCTGCCGTCGAAAGTGTGAATATATAAATTTTTGTATTGTGCGATTAAAGAGCCTCGAAATTAAAGGATTCAAAAGTTTTGCCGATAAGACCTATATCAGCTTTGATGAAGGCATCACGGGCATCATCGGCCCCAATGGCTGCGGGAAGAGCAATATCATTGACAGTATCCGCTGGGTCATTGGGGAACAGAAGATCAGTCATCTCCGGAGTGAGAACCTGGAGAGCCTTGTTTTCAATGGGAGTAAGACGAGAAGCGCCTCCGGACTGGCCGAAGTGAGCCTGACCTTTGAAAACACGAAGAACCTGCTGCCTACCGAATTCAGCACGGTGACGGTTACCCGTAAATTCTATAAATCCGGGGAAAGCGAGTATCGGCTGAATGACGTGTCCTGCCGGTTGAAAGATATTCAAAATCTTTTCATGGATACCGGGGTGAGCACCGACAGCTATGCCATCATCGAGCTGGGCATGGTGGACGATATCATCAAAGACAAAGAGAACAGCCGTCGGCGGATGCTTGAACAGGCGGCAGGGGTGACGATCTATAAGACCCGGAAGAAAGAGGCCCGGTCCAAACTGGATGCCACCGAACAGGACCTTTCCCGGATCGAGGACCTGTTATTCGAGATCAACAACCAGCTGAAAAGCCTGGAAAACCAGGCAAAAAAGGCCGAGAAATATTACGAGATCAAGAAAGAATACAGAGAACTGAGTATCGAGCTGGCGAAAGCCGCATTGGAAGGGTTTAACCTGACCTATCGCGAGCTGAATGAACAATCGGAGACGGAGACTGATCGGAAGATCCGTCTGGAAGCCATCATCGCTACCGAAGAGGCGGGGCTGGAGCAGGAGCGGGTTGGGTTTATTGAAAAAGAGCGGGCCCTGCAATCCATGCAACATACGTTCAATGATCTTCTACAGAATCTGCGGACGAAGGAGAATGAGAAGAACCTGGCGTCGCAACGGTTGAACTTCCTGAAGGAGAAAGAGGGTTCGCTGCACGAGTTCCTTCAGAAGAGCGAAGGACAGCTCAAAGGGTTGGATGAGAGCATTGTCTTTACCCGGGCGCAGGCGGCGGAGGAAGAGAATAAACTATCCGGGCTGCAGGAGCAGCTGGAGTCTTTGAAGGATTCTGTGGACGACAGTCGTAAAGCCTTCGATGAAAGGCGGGTGACGGTTGACGCATTGCGGCGGGAAAATGCGCAGATCCAGCGCGACCAGTTCGAGGCCGAAAAGAAGGTTGCAGTGGCTGACACGTCCATTCAGAATCTGCAACGGAGCATCCGGCAGCTGGAAGAAGAGCGGACGGTGCGCGACAGCCAGCTGAAACAGCTCGAAGAAGAACGGGTCTCCAAAGAACAGGATCTCGAAGCAAAACAGGGCAGCCTGCGGCAGCTGCAGGAGCAGCACGAACGGACCAAGGAGAATATCCTTCAGGCCCAGGGACAGCTGGAGGTGCTACGGCAGAAGCTCGCGGATGAAAGCCGGGTCCTGGATGCGAAAAAGAACGAACACGATCTGCTCAAGAGCCTGATCGATTCGATGGAAGGCTATCCCGAGAGTATCAAATTCCTGCATAAGAATCCCAATTGGAACCAGAACGCTCCTATTTTGTCAGACATCATTTATGTGAAGGAGGAATTCAGGGCTGCGGTCGAGAATGTGCTCGAACCGTTTCTCAATTATTACATTGTGGGCAATCTGGAGCAGGGCATGCAGGCCGTGCACCTGCTCGACAACAATAAAAAAGGGAAGGCCAATTTCTTCCTGTTGGATAAGATCGCGGGTCTGCCTGTGGCCGAAGGGCATGCACTCGAAGGAATGATCCCGGCGATGAGCGTTATCGAAGTCGATGACAGCTACCGGCGGCTGGCCGAGCATCTGCTGGGGAATGTCTATATCGCCGAGAACGAAGCGGCGATGGCGAACAGCAACGGCGCCGTGGTGCTGGAGAGAACGGGTAAGTACGTGAAAGGAAAGTACTCGCTGACTGGTGGAAGCGTGGGATTATTTGAGGGCAAGAAGATCGGCAGGGCCAAGAATCTGGAGAAGCTGCAACAAGAGATACGCGGGCTGCAAACGGCGGTTGGCGATCTCAAGACGGCCATCCAGGAAAAGCATAACGAGGTCATAGGGTATAACGAGCAGCTGAAGGAGCACGCGATCCGCGCGACGCAGGAAGATATCAACCGGTTGACCAATTTAGTCTTCTCGCTGGAGAACAAGATCGAGAACCTGCATTCCATGCAGGAGTCTTCACAGAACCGGCTCGAAGAGCTGCAACTGAACCTCGAGGAGACTATCGCCGGCATCGAAGATACACGCAATGCCTGGTCCGAGCTGGTGCGGATCGTAGGCGAACTGAAAGAAAAATCGCAGGCGGCCGAAGCCGACTATCGTTCTGCGGAAGTGGCTTATAACAATGCTTCGGCGGGCTACAATGAATTCAACCTGCAGGTAACGCGGCAGCACAGCCGTATCAACGGGCTGAAACAGGAGCTACAGTTCAAGAGCAAGCAGCTCGATGAGCTACGGAACCAGGTCGAGGTCAATGCCTCGCAGCTGAAGCAAACCAATGAGAGTATCGCGGAAAGCGAAGAGCTGCTCGGTGGTTCGGAGGCCGTCCTGCTCGAGCTGTTGCGCCGGAAAGAAGAAGAGGAGAAGACCCTGAATGAGGCGGACCAGGCTTACTACAATCTGCGCAACGCGTTGGGTGAGCGGGAAAGCGAATTGCGGCATAAGGTCAAGGAGAAGGAGCAACTGGAGCATCTGCTCAGCGGCATCAAGGACCGGCTGAACGAATTGAAGCTGCAACTGGCGGGCATGAAGGAGCGGCTGCATGTGGAATTCAAGATCAACCTGGACGATATCATCGATCAGCCCCGGAAGGGCGAAGTGTCTGCAGAAGAGTTGCAGGAGAAGGCGGACAAGATGAAGAAGCGGCTGGAGAACCTGGGTGAGGTAAACCCCACGGCTATCGAGGCGTTCACGGAGATGAAGAAACGGTATGAGTTCATCCTGGAGCAGAAGAACGACCTCGTGGGCGCGAAGGACAGTCTGTTACAGACCATTCAGGAGGTGGAGGCTACGGCTAACCAGCAGTTCCTGGATACGTTCAATAAAGTACGGGAGAATTTCCAGCGGGTGTTCAAGTCTCTGTTCACGGAAGAGGATACGGCCGATATGATCCTGGAAAATCCCGAAAATCTTGCGGAGACGAATATCGATATCGTTGCCAAGCCAAAAGGCAAACGCCCGTCCTCGATAAGCCAGCTAAGCGGTGGGGAAAAGACGCTGACCGCTACGGCGCTGCTGTTCTCGATCTATTTGATCAAGCCGGCGCCGTTCTGTATCCTGGATGAGGTGGATGCGCCG
>JAICXX010000375.1 GCA_025934485.1 Chitinophagaceae bacterium | reverse complement strand
GCCACCTCTACCCTCGTCGATATATTTTTGGAAGGCAGTCATCGCCGCGGGTTTCCAGGCATACGGCGCATAGTCCAGCTGGATGATCAGCCGGTAATGTGACAGGAATTCCTCGTTCATCGAATCGGTGTGCGTGAGATAATCGATACTGAAATTGCTGTCGATGGCGAGGTTGTTGAGCCAGGACATGGCACGGCGGGAGAAGGCGATGTGCCAGCCGCCGTTCTCGTAGAGCGCCAGGACGCGGAAGCGGGGGATGTTGACGGTGGCGTAGAGCCTGTCCATGGCCGCGGTGACCGTCGAGTCGAGGCCTCTGATGAGGCGATGATCTTCCAGCGGTGGCTGCCAGGGGTGTCCGAGACGATTGTCCCAGGTGCGGTATTCTATTTTCGAATATTCGCTCGTGGTGCCTACGCCCATAGGCTTCTCATAAAAGTGCGTTGCTTTGAAGGTATATTGGCCGTCGTGGACGTTCACGGCATAGTTGAATTTGATCATGTAATAGTGTCCTTCGGGACTTGTAGTCACTTCGACATTGCCGGTACCGAGGATGGTGCCTGTCTCAGGGTCTGCCGTAGTGATCGTATAGGGCGCATTTGACAAAGCATCCTTGAGCCGGTGATAGAGTTCGGACTCATTGGGTCCAAGCGGCAGGGTATATTGCTGTTGCCACGTGACGCGACCATCGGCCATGGGTATGGTGAGATCGGCGGGACCCGTAGTCGCGGCCCATACAATTGCATCGCGCAGGAGGGCGGCGTAGCGGTGGTCGGCGAGCAGTTCGGGAGAATGGCCCGGGCCGATATAGATCATGCGGCGATAGTGCTCATTGGTCCAGATGATGGGATGGTCGCCCATGGGTTTGTTCTGGTGATAGGTCGATTCGTCAACCGAGGCCAGCACATGAACGGTACTACGCGGACTCTTATCGAATTCATACCACTCGTCCGGGATATCCATCCGGGCCGGAAGGTGACGGGTGGCGGGATGCGACCTATCCTCCACCACCAGCGTCGCATGCTGATAGGCCGGGTGCGGGGAATAGGTGACACCACCCAGGAAGTCTTCGAACCATTGCCAGTAGCGGGTGTCTTTGCCGAGGAATTGGCGGCCGGGGAGGCCGGCGGCGTGGATACCGACCCAGCCTTTTCCTTGTTCCACGAACTGCTGGAGGGCGTCCTGCTGGGCATAGGACATGTCGAAGGGCGCCAGGTGCAGCATCACGAAGACCTGGTAATGGGCCAAATTCGCCGGATTGATCACGCTGGTATCGTCCGTAAAATCGAGCTGGAAATCATTTTCCGCCGCCATTTGTTCGAAAAATGGCCGGGCGGCGGCAATCATCTTCAAGTGATCGTGAGCCCTCGAGGCGACCACCAACACCCGGAAACGCTGGGCGAATACACTTGCCTGAGACAGCAATAAAAGGAGAGTGAAAGCTGCTTTCATGGGTCAAATATCCCTTTCCGTGGCCGGCCGGACAAGTTATTTGCCCCTACATTAGCCCTACATTGTTTAAATTGTCGCCAAATGAAGAAACTGGTTCTATCCATTCTGCTCTTCGCGGCGGCAGTGGGACCGGCATTTTGTCAATCGACGATCGGCTTGCCGGCTATCCGTAATTTTTCCAACACCGAATATCATGCGGCTACCGAAGTATGGGGGATCGGAAAAGACAAATACGGGCGGTTGTATTTCGCCAATGACGACGGGCTGCTGACCTATGACGGGAACTACTGGCATCTTTATGCCCTGCCTAATAAGGTTGGGATCAAATCCCTGGCCATCGATACAGCGGGGCGGATCTTTGTGGGCGGGGCCGATGAGATCGGCTATTTCTCGGCGAGTGCAGATGGGGCGCTGAAGTACCATTCGTTAAAAGAAAAGCTGCCGACGGTAGCACAGCAATTTGCCGACATCTGGAATATCGAGATCCACAAAGGGGATGTGTTCTTTCGGACCAATGAAACCCTTTTGCAATGGACGAAGGATACCATTTTGACTATGGACGCGCCGGAGAACTGGCAGCTGATTACCCAGGCAGATAGTACCCTGTTCGCCGCGGACAAGGACAAGGGATTGTATGTATATCGTGGGGATCACTGGGAGGAATTGCAGCTGTCGGCGAAGCCGCAGCATATTACGAGTATCCTGCCCTATGATAAGGACACCTTTCTTGTCACCACGCTCAAGAATGGGCTATTCCTTTTGAACGGAAAGACGCTTACGCCAAAGCCTACGGCTGCCGATGCGGTGCTGACGAACGATCTGATCAACGATGCCCGGTACATCGGCCCGGACCGTTATGCCATCGGGACTGCCGCGGGCGGGGTGCTGATCCTCGACAGGGCGGGGAAGCTGATCCAGCGGTTCTCCAGCGAGGAG
>JAICXX010000222.1 GCA_025934485.1 Chitinophagaceae bacterium | reverse complement strand
CTGAATAAATGGGATGCCGCCCACAAAGCCGTTGTGCTGGACAGCCTGAACTGCTCCTGGTCCACGGGCGCCATCGGGATGCCTTCGGTTATACGTGTGGGAACCAAGCTGGCCTTGCTATATGATTCCCCGGGAGGCACAAGCACCTCCCATATGCACAGGAACATCGGGCTGGCGTGGATCCAATTGCCATTGGTGGTGCCGCGTTATTGATCAAAAAATATTCCGCTCAAAACAGGATTATCACCTCGTATTATGTTAATGCGAAATTTCGCCGATTTGTTGTAAGTGTAGGTCAGGTATGCGCCGCCGGTACAGTTTTTTACTAACTCAACCGGAGCGATCAGGTTCAATGTATTCGCGTCAAACATTTCGACCGCCATCTTTCTTCCCTTATGGTCCCAGTCCAGAAAGTATAGGGATATCCGATATTCATGCATTCCCTTGATATTGGCTGTAAACGTAAAGGTATAGGCAACCTGATCCTCATCTTTTGCAAATAGGCCTGCGGCTGTCCTGGGTACGCTGTTGACCGGATCCGGGGCCAATGCCCGGCGATTGCCGGTATTCGACTCCCAAACGGTGTCTAGCGGTTTGCCATTGCCTTTTATTTTGTAGTAGTTGATCGAAGCCACATACGAAGGCAGGGATTGCTTATCCTTGCCATGTCCATTATAATTGCAGAGCACGTATCCGTCTTTTCCATACATCCCGCCCCAGTCACCGCCGGTAATTGTATCTATTCCCATATAACGGGCGGGATAGCGTTGAGCCGGTTCGGAATAAGCCGGTGTGGCGCCAGCATATATTACCTTCATCGAATAGGTTCCCGGTTGAACGTCGTTAAGGTAGAAAAATTGGGAATCCTGGGTTACCCCGCCAATGCCGGCTACCCGATGAGGTCCGCCATCCCAGAGGACAGCTCCATTGATCGTAATGCCGGTGATCTCCTTTTCTACTTTTGGGATACCGATCCTTCCAACGGTACCCGAAGGGGAGAAGGCGGAACAGGTCCCTGTTAAAACATTAAAACTTGCGGCGATGTCTCCCCTGGGCGTTGGGGTAGTTCCGGAAACACGGGTGATGGTCCTGCCAAGATGAGGAAGTATATCATAGGTCGTAAAACCCGGAGTGGTCGGCTTTATCCCCAGGACTTCTTCGCTGAGCCATTTAGTAACGCCCGCGCCCCACGGATGACAGAGACTGGTAAAGCCGCACTGGTTGTTGGGTACCGGGTCATTGATACCAAGCACAGCATTCCACGATGGCCGGTAGTCTTCAAAAAATGTAGTGCCTCCATATTTGATCTGCCCTCCCCAGAGATCGCGTATGGAAGTCAATGCATCATCATACTTATTCATCAAAGCAAAGGCCTGAATAATGAAATATTGATTAAATGGGGAATAAGAGATGTTGTTTGTCCGGTCGTTAAAGCTGTTTTCGTAGATCACTTTTTTCTCTTCGTTATTTAGCAGGCCAGTGTTTACCGCATCGGCTCCGGAGTGAACGCCCAAGCTCCGATACCAGCCGGTATCCTGGTTCAACGTGTTAAATTTTTCATCTGCATACCCGTTGTACTTTTTTTGAAGATCGGGCCGCCCATATTTGCCCATTGCATCGGCGAATAGCTTCCATGCCCTGATCGAAAGCATCCTGTAGGCCTTCTGTGGTTCCGCTATATTCGGATGTTCAAACCCTGCCCCCAAACGTTCGTCCCACCCATAATATTCCAAATTAGGATCTGTCCCATATTCTTTATAGGCGTCATCGAGTTTTCCACAGGCATTTTCCATGAGAGATGTCAGCGTTGAAGTATCCCCGCTGTAATTGTAGTAGTCGATCAGGCTCAGGACCCAATAGAGCGCATAGCTCCTGATCCCATTGCTTTCTCCGGAAGTAAAATCGATATTTTTCTTTACAAAATCATAATTGCCAAAGGCGACCATCGCGGCGGCCTGCGCGGGATGTGCGTCACCGGTCCACGAAAACCGATCGCCACGATACATTAAAATGGATCCGAAATAATCTTTGAGCAGATTCAACTTTACGGTGTATGCGCCGGTGTACCAGATCCTGGTCAGCATGGTATCGCTGCAGGAGAACCTTCCGTTATAGTTGGTGGGCTTTATCTGACACATCAACCTTATTCCAGTGATGTGCCAGGTCTTGCTGAATGACCGCACATGAATCCAACCAAACCGTACCCCCTCGTATAATGAAGTGTTCAATTCCAGCCGGTAGGTATGTCCATATTTTTTCGGGATCAATGTTTTTGTCAGGTGGCCCGGCACGATGCTCGCGCGTGCAGGTTTATTATATTCGCTAATGCTCATCTCCACCTTCCCGCTAAGGTCAGGGCTATCGAACTCAAGCCATGCGGCATTTTCCTGTCCAAAGTCCAGTTCGATCGAACCGACCCCTTTAACTGTTACCCTTGGAGAATTACCGGTGAGGGTGGCCAAATGGTGAAATGAGGGAGGCGCATCTGTTACAACACGTACCGGTTTCAGCGAATAGATCTCCAGCCCGTTATTGGCTTTGGGTTTCGGCCACCGGTAAGAAACAAGTGGATCAGGCGATTGCGCCACCGGTTCACTGCTAAAACTCCCTGTGCTGATATACGGATAAGGTTCGGCGACAGGCGATCTCACGCGGCTTACCTGAGCGAATATCTTTGCACCCGAGCACATACTTAAGCCGATAAATAAAGCGGCAAATGGCAAATTGGTAATCATTTTCATATTAGTTATCCGAAACCTGAAAATTACGTCTTTGCCTATAGACTCCTGCTGCCCTAAAATGACTATTGTTTGCACTTTTTGGCTCTTTTTAATACATCCCAAGCCTGGAAGTCGCCAAGACGCTGATCTTCGAAGACGAGTCCCCTCGTCAAATCGGCCAGGAACCGCCGACTCAGGCAACCCAAAACTTTATTTTTGCATTTATGCACATGATGAAATATATATGCTTTTGCATTTTATTGCTTGGTGGCTTTTCTTCGTTTGCCCAGCAGGCCGGCTACCGGAATATAGTATTAACGGATTCCAGCCGCCGGTATAAACCCGATGCCCATTGGGGGGACCACCTTTACTACAGGCCCATCGAGATCGACTGCTGGTATCCTGCGACCGCTGTTGGAGTAAACCCTATTCACTACGGTGAGTTTCTCCAACTCTTCCAGCAAAGGGCCAATCGTTTCCAGGATGACACCATTTATTCCAGTCTGGCAGGGGAAATGGCCCGGTATCTCTGCGCGGGTCTGGGGATTGCAGACACCGCCAGCTTGACGGATTTAGCCACCCAAAGCTATCGCAACGCCATCCCCATCCGCCGGCAAGTCCCTCTTATTATATATATGTGTTCGTATAACGGGATGTGCTATGAGAATACCCGGCTTTTTGAGGCTCTAGCCAGTCGGGGCTATGTGATAGCCTCGATTACATCCGTCGGGCGGTATCCTGGAAATATGACAATGGACCCAAAAGACCTTCATGAACAAGTAGCAGATGGATTGTTTGCCATCAATGTCCTGCGCAGGAGCGGAACTATTGATTCAACGAAAATCGGGCTCATCGGCTACAGTTGGGGCGGCGCGGCAACGCTTCTTCTTGCAGACAGCCCTTTCGTCAGGGCTGTTTTATCGCTCGACGGGTCTGAGCTCCATTATTATGGCCAATCGGCCGAAGAGGACAGCCTTTTCAGCCAACTCCGGCCAAGCCTATTGCGGGTGGCAAGGTTGCGCTTCGCGTATGCTTATCTCGAAAGCGGTGGCAAACAAAGCGACGGGCACGCTGATTCTATCTTCAATATTCTTCCCGGCTTCCAAGGACCTAAAAAATATATCTGCTTCCCTGACGCAACCCATGAAGACTTTTCTTGCCTCCCATACCTGGCGGCGTACAGCCGAAAAACTGATTCTTCTGTCTTGCCCAATTACCCGGCTTTTGCGCTAGAATGGTTTGATAACTATCTAAAAGGTAGCGATAACCCGTTGCCACGGGACTCTCCATTTCCAGTAGTCAGCACCAAATCAGAAAACACGACAAGCATTGCCGCAATAGTTCTCGATGGCGAAGATAAAATGCCACTGGCCTATGTCAACATTGGAATTCCGGGGAAGAACGTCGGAACGGTGACGCGTGATGATGGCAGTTTTAAATTGAATATAGGCTCACAACTGTCAAATGACAGTCTCGCTGTCTCAATGACGGGTTACAAGAAGCGCATGATATCTTTAAAAAAGATGCCCAGGATCATCCTTCTTGATCGCAAAATCGGCGCACTAACTGAAGCAGTCGTTACCCAAGGCATTCGCCCAAGCAAAATACTTGGAAACACAACTACCTCAAAACTGGTAAGCATCGGCTTTCCAATGCGCTTTATGGGTGCAGAAATAGGCGTGAGAATGGCTTTGGGTAAGCATCCCCGGCGCCTGGAAAAGTTTCATTGTCATGTTTCTAACACCCGGATCGACTCGGCCGTCTTCCGTCTCAATATTTATCGGATGGACAACGGCAATACCGATAATTTGCTTCAAAGAAATGTATTCCTTTCCATAGGTAACGTCCCTGGTGACTATACCGTCGATCTATCCGGCCTCAACCTTATTCTCTCTGGCGATATCCTTGTTTCGTTGGAGTTGCTGCGGAGCTATTCCAGGGTGGCAAACCCTGGCGCGGTATTCTTTTCGGCCGCTCTTTTAAACTCAGGGACCTGGCGTCGGCAGACAAGCCAAGCCCAATGGAAAAAGGTGCCTGGGATCGGCGTGGGGTTTAGCATGGAGGTTCGATGATTTTAGAGTGCCAAAGATGGATTTGAGCGCTCTTCATTGGCAAATCACGTCTCAATTACCGAAAGCTGTTACAGGAAGGGTGTTGTTCGCCAATGGCGTGGGCAGCAGAAGCGTCACGCGGCAGCAAAAAGAACCCCGACACTAAACGCGCCGGGGTCGACTTTGATCGAAGTCGCCTCTATCAAGATTCATCGTTTTCCAACCTCGGCGGAATCAATTTATACATCACAGGGGTCACAATCCTGGAAAGTATCGTAGAACTGATCAGTCCGCCAATCAATACGATCGCGAGTGGGGAGATAAGCGGATTGGGGTTCAGCGCGATAGGAAGCAATCCGCAGATGGCTGTTATAGAAGTGAGCACCACCGGCAGAAACCGGGTCTCTCCTGCCCTCGTAATAGCTTCATCTATACCATATCCTTCCACCCGTAGCTGGTTAGTGAAATCCACCAATAAGAGCGAATTTTTAACCTGTATACCGGAAAGACCGATGAAGCCGATGATAGAGACCAATGACATCGGATGGCCGGTAATAAGCAACAGGACCACTCCGCCAAGGATTCCTAAGGGTATGATAGATAATACAATGACTATGCCCTTGAACGATTTGAATTGCAGCAATAAGACGCCGACGAAAAGAAAGGCGCTCAGCAATATCACCGAAAGGAAGTTCCCGCCCAATGTATCGCCTTCCGACTCCGCCTCTCCCGATAACTTATAATAATAGCCGGGGGGCATTTTTATTTTGTCCAGCTTCGGTACAATGTCCTTTAGAATGTCGTTCGCCAAAACGCCCTCCCTGGTCAAGGAGGTGACCTTGGCAAAACGGGCCTTATTAAAATGATTGATCGCTGTAGGAGACGTCTCGAAAGAGATCGTTGCAATTTGATCGACCCGGACGGGAGTACCTTGAATGTTATTTACATACAGGTCCTTTAGGGCATCGAGGTTCGAAAACTTCTCCCTGGGAAGCGTAACGACGATGTTCCGCGCATCGCCTCTATCGTCGATATAGTCACCGACGGGCAATCCCGCCACGGCCATCCGGATGATCTTATCCACGTCACCCGTGAGAACCCCCAGGGTGCGTGCTTTCTCCCTGTCGATTTTTATTTTTACATCCGACTTATAGGCATTCAATTCGTTGTAGACATAAACGGTCCCGGGATTCGTTTTCAAAGTATCCTCCACCTGGTATGAAAGCGCCCGCAGCTTTTCCAGATCATCTCCAAAGACCCTGACTACAATATTAGCCTCGATGGGCGTTCCCTGCTCGAAGTCCTTGACCTCGATCCTTGCATAGGGAAAATCGGTAAACTCCGACCTCAATTGCTTGATCAGGTTGGTTTTTGATTCCGGGCTGGCTTCTTCATCCAACTGCACGAAGATCTGCGCAAAATCCGGCTTCACGTCCTGTTGATGTACATTATAATACACCTGCGGGTTGCCTTTACCGACGTTAGCCGTATAGTAAACGATCTCTTTATGCCTCTTCAATTCGGCTTCCACCAGCCTGGTCACCCGGTCGCTCTCCGGGATATCCGCCTGCAGGGGCAGCTTGATGTTGATCAGGAACATCGGTTTTTCGGAAGTGGGGAAAAGCTTAAAGCCTGTGTGCTTTAACAACACAAAAGCGAGCACGCTTAGGCCCAGGGATATTCCGACAGTGGTTTTGGGCCACTTTAAGGCTAATGGCACTATTCGCCTATAAGAGTAGGTCAGGAACCTTTGCAGGTACCTCAGGAAAACGTTCCCTTCGGCATGGGTGTGCGTCTTCAATATCCGGCTACCGAGAAACGGTACCAGCGTCAGGGCTACGATCATGGAGGCCAAAACACTCGTCATCACGGCCACCGGCAGGCAGCGGATGAACTCACCCGCGAGATCCGGCAGGAAAGCGAGCGGCAGAAAAGCGATCACCAAAGTTGCCGTACACCCGATGACGGCTATACCGATTTGTTGAGTGCCCTTTAAGATCGCATCCTTACGCGAGTGGCCTTCTCTCAACCATCGCTCGATGTTTTCCACCACGACGATGCTGTCATCAACCAGCAGCCCTAATGCGACGACCAGCCCGACAATGCTTAGCTGATTCAGGGAATATCCCAACATATTCAGCGCGATGAGCCCCAGGGCAAGAGATAGAGGAATAGCAATCATCACGATCAGGGATGCTCTGAAGCCCAGAGGCAGGAGGGTAATGATCACCAGGAGGATGGCTAACCCGAAATCAAATCCGAGGTGTCCAAGGCGTCTCGAGACCTGGTTGGCCTGATCGAAGTTTTTGACCATGCGGATATTGGCTGGCAGGTCTTTGGAAAATTCGTCCAATACCGGCAGGAACTCTTGCTGGACGCTGGCAATATTCACGTTGGCTTTCAAGGCGGCGGTAACCAGTACGCAACGATGGCCATTCAGCCGGGTGATGTGATCGACCGTACCGTCTTTATAGCTCACATCAGCTACGTCCTTAAGGTATATGATCTTTCCGTTGGCATTGTATATGACCGTACCGGCAACATCTTCGGCGTCCTTGAATTTTCCGCTGGTCTTTACATTGAAGACCTTACTGTCCAGGTTGAGGCTGCCGCCGGGAATGTCTGCGGCTTCGCTTTGCAGACTGCCCACTACCACATCCAGGGGGACCTTCCATTGCGCCAGCTTATCCAGCTGCAGATCCACCCTGATCTCCTGTTCGGGCATTCCGAAGTATTTGACGTCCTTCAGGTTGGTGATCTTCTCCAGCCGGGTCTTTAGGATGTCGGCTTCGTCCCTGAGCGCTTTGCCGGAAGCGTTGTCGGAAACCAATGCCACCTGCAGGATCTTTACATCTGTAGAGGAGATCTTTTCCGTTTTGAGCAAATAAATACTCTTGGGAAGCTCACTGTTCTTCAATGCATTGACCTCCGTGGATATCTCCTCGTATTTATTATCTACATCCACACCAAACTTGAATTTAGGCTGGATGACCGCCACGCCGTCTTCTATCGTGGTAAGGATCTTGTCGATGTTTTCGAGGCCATAGATCTTGTTTTCAATGGGCTTGACCACCTGTTCTTCCATGTCCTTGGGGCTGGTGCCGGGATCGATGACGGTGATCAGGTATTGTGGGGGATGGGTCGTTGGGTCTTCACTCCGGGGCATGGTAAACAGCGTCAGTACGCCCACCACTGCCACGAGTAAAAATATGATCAGGGTGAAGGAATAATTCCTGACCGCGAAATTCGTTATTTTCATGACAATGGAGAATTACGGGATGATTTTAATAGTTGACTGTTCATTCAGGTAGGCGCTGTTCGAGATCACGATCTGGTCTACCCCGGAGGGTTTGTCTTTAAGGTAAACCCGCTGGTTATCGAACTTCGAGATCGTCACCGGGACTTTCTTAACCCTGCTGGTCCCGATGGGGGTAAATACAAATCCTTTGTCGCCATCCGCCTCCACCAAAGCCCCATAGGGGATGACCAATACACTTCCGCCCTGGCCGGTTGCTATTTCCGCTTTTCCAAACATCCCTACCGCCGGTCGTATGCCGGCCAGCTTCAGCTTTAGTTCTACCTGGAAGGAGCCGGCTTGCCCATCCGCGGCCTGCGACTTGCGGTAGACGACGGCGTCAAATGTTTGACCCGCATAGCCGTCAAGAGTCGCCCTGGCCGCCTGGCCCACCCTGACGATGGCCCATTCCCGGTCCGTCACGCCAACCTTGAGCAAATAACTGTTAGGCTGTTCGGTGGAGTTGATCAGCAGCACCGGCATACCCGGAGCAATGACTTCCCCTTCATTAGCCACCTTCTTGCTGACAAAGCCATCGGATGTCGCATAGATCTTTGAATACCGCTCATTAAAGGCTATCGCTTCCGTAGCTTTTTGAGCAACATCGAGGGCCGTCTTTGTATTCTGTAATTGTTCTAATGTAAAAACGCTGTCTTTATAAAGGTTGACGGCGCGGTCGTAGTCACGTTGCGCCTTTTCCACACCCAGGCTCGACTGCGCCAGGCCGGCGGATATTTCGGTCGAGTTCAGGGTAGCCAGCAACTGTCCGTTTTTAAAAAACTGTCCCTCTTCCACAAAGATGCGGCTGATCACACCGCCTATCTTAAAGGAATACCGGGCTTCGTCTTCCGTGCTTACCAAACCGGTAGCGCTGATATGATCGGATAGGTCCAATTCAGCCAGCGAGGCAATTTTAACGGGGATGACGTCTGGCTCTCCCAATACATTTCGGATGTTTTGGTCATGTTTGCAGGAAGATAGCACGAGTATAGTTGCGGTTACGATGAATATATTTTTCATGACGAGTTAAATTATTTTTCAATGGAGTCATGCAGTCGGCTTTGCCTCGTGTCATGACGAGTTAAATTATTTTTCAATGGAG
Source organism: Chitinophagaceae bacterium (assembly GCA_025934485.1). Taxonomy (GTDB): domain Bacteria; phylum Bacteroidota; class Bacteroidia; order Chitinophagales; family Chitinophagaceae; genus Puia. Next base: position 55 of record JAICXX010000222.1, on the reverse strand, counting down.
TCATGCAGTCGGCTTTGCCTCGTGTCATGACGAGTTAAATTATTTTTCAATGGAG
>JAICXX010000142.1 GCA_025934485.1 Chitinophagaceae bacterium | reverse complement strand
GTGAATACGGCGGGGCGGCTCATCGGCATCAATACGGCGATGGCGTCGCCTAATGGGGCTTATACGGGGTATTCTTTTGCGATCCCGGAGCATATTGTGAAACGCGTTGTAAATGAGTTGATCGCGCATGGCGCCGTGAAGAAGGGGTAGCGCGTGAACTCATCCTGCCGGCCCAGCGCGGTGCATCTTGCGAGTGCAGCCTCCCGAGAAGGAGGATTTTTTTTGTCTTGTTTGCTAAGTTTTTTAGTATTTTGCCGAAGTATTCGTTAGATTTGAGTAAATGTTTTATTTGCTTATGGCACAGCAGGACCATCGGTATCCGACCATTAAACCTATGCTGGACCAAGGAAGAATAAAAAAGTTGACGGATATCTTCACTTATATTCCGAAAACTGTCCTTGCACAAGACATAGGTAAGAATTTAAAGAGGCTGAATGAGCTTTTGGAGCGTCTTGAGAATTTCACGATAAAAGACCTTCTTGTAATTGGTAATCTTTGTAGTCTCAGCAGGAGAGAGATGTTGCTCTTGCTGGATGCGGAGTTTGATTTTCGGGAGCAGAATAAACTCAGGTGAGCAGCGAAATATGAAACGGCTTTAAGTCCGCCCGGGACTTCCATAACCTAGAACCTGCCTATTTGGGCCGCCTTTTTTCGGGCGGCCTTTTTTGCATTGGGGGCGCGGGGAGACGAATTGCATTTTCGTTTATTTTTGGCTCCGTGGAAAGCTTTTTTGCCTATATCGCGAGTTTTGTCCGGCTGAGCGAGGAGAGCCGAGAGGAGCTGACGGCTGTGTTGCGGCCGATGGAGTTGCCAAAGGGGCATTCGCTTTTGCGGCCCGGCGGCGTCTGTAAGCATTTTTATTTTATCGGGAAGGGGCTCTCCCGAACCTACTATTTTAAAGACGGCAAGGATGTTACGGACTGGATCAGTACCGAAGGGTCCATTGCCGTTTCGATCATCAGCTTTCTCACCCATCAGCCCGATATTCGGGGCATCGAACTTTTGGAGCCTTCTTCGCTGCTTGCCATTTCCCATACCGATCTTGAACAGCTGTATACGCGTTTTCACGATATCGAGCGGCTGGGCCGGCTGCTGATCAGCGCGGGTATCATTCAGCTGCAGCAACGTTTCGATGACCTTCATTTCGCTTCGGCGCACGAACGCTATCAGAGGCTGATCGACACGACGCCTTCGCTTATCAACCGCGTTCCGCTGGGCATGATCGCTTCCTATCTGGGTATTACGCAGGAGACGCTGAGCCGCATTCGGGCGCAGCATTGACGGCTTTTGATATATGTCAAAAGCTATTTCTATCGGCTGGCCGAGCTTTGTGGGAAATTTATAGCGATGAACACTTTATTATGGTTCTGTCAGGGGATAGTCGCGGTGGTCTTTCTCTATTCGGGTATCAATAAATCGATCTTGAATCAACAATCGCTTATCGCCAAGGGACAAACCGGTGTCACGGGTCTGCACATAGGCTTGATCCGCTTTATAGGGATCAGCGAGGTCCTCGGGGCCGCGGGGCTAATCTTTCCCTGGTGGATGGGGATTGCATCTGTACTCACGCCGGTGGCGGCAGGATGTTTTGCCGTGATCATGGTCCTGGCGGCGATAACCCATACGCGGTTGTTGTTGCGGACCGGTAACAGGCGGGAGCTGCAGAATATCGCAACTAATATCGTCTTATTGTCGCTGTGTGTAGGGATCGCCTGGGGGAGGCTGATTGGGTTGTGACGATTTAGGGTATATTTACACGTATGAAAAGAATCTTTGGGCCTCTGCTGGGCGTTCTCCTTTTCCTTGACTCCATCGCCCAGACCCCGCAACGAAATTATCTTGACGACCCGCACCTCCCCATGCATGAACATTCACTGAACTTTACGCAGCTGAGGCTGGAGATCTGGCCACAGCCCGCGGAGGGCAAGGTCGTCGGTAAGGTGACGCATATCTTCAAACCTTTGCGGCCCGAGGTGGACAGCTTCTTCCTCGACGGCGTCCTGATGGATGTGAAGTCGGTGGTGCTCAATGGACGGCCGGTTCGGTTTACCGTCGATAGCGCCGGGATCACGGTGGTGCCCGGCACGCCGTTATCCTGGGATACAGAAGATAGCGTGACTGTCGAATACTCTGCTACACCGAGACATGGGCTCTACTTTATTGGTTGGAACGACCCCCACGGTCTCAGCCGCAAACAGATCTGGAGCCAGGGTGAAGCCACGGACAACCGCTGGTGGATACCGATGTACGACGAACCGAACGACAAGGTGATTTCCGAGATGATCGTTCATTTCGATTCGACTTATCAGGTGTTGTCTAATGGCTCGCTCGTGAGCGCTGCGGGCAACGCCGATGGCACGAAGACCTGGCATTACCGGATGAGCCATCCGCAGGCGCCCTATCTCATTATGCTGGGCATCGGGAAATATGCCGTGAAAGATACCCATTCCGCGAGCGGGGTGCCGATGCATCTTTATTACTATCCCGACTGGAAGAACCGGGTAGAGCCGACCTATGTCCACAGCGAAGACATGATGGATTTCTTTGAGCGGGAGATCGGTGTCAAATTCCCGTGGGAGGGCTATTCCGTGATACCCGTTCAGGATTATATGTATGGGGCCATGGAGAATACGACGGCGACGATCTATGGCGATTTTTATATGTCGGACCGGCGGGGCGCACTGGATCGTTCGTTCGTGTCTGTCAACGCGCATGAGCTCGCGCATCAGTGGTTTGGCGATGCCGTCACCGCTCGCAGCGATGCACATGGCTGGCTGCAGGAGAGTTTTGCGACTTACTATAGCCAGCTCTTCGATCGTGAGGTCTATGGTGAGGACTATTTTCAGTGGGAGCGTCGCGGGACAGCAGGCGCGGCCATCGAGGCATCCGAGCATAATCTCTATGGCGTCGCCAACAGCGAGTCGGGCACGGCGCGGGTCTATGGCAAGGGCGCTTTTGTGCTCGACATGTTGAAATATGTCCTTGGCGGCCGCGAGGCCTATAACAAGGCCGTCCGACATTATCTGCTTTCCCATCCTTATAGTAATGTAGATACGCACCAATTCCTTGTCGATGTCGAAGAGAGCTCGGGGATGGACCTGCAATGGTTTTGGGACGAATGGCTGAATCGCGGCGGCGAGCCCGAATACCAGGTAGAACTGGAAGACCATCCGGATCAGAGTTCGCTGATCGTGACCCAGGTGGTTCCGCCCGGCGCCGGTGGCCTCACGGGTTATAAGGACGGGCTGTTCCGAATGCCGGTAGTCGTCGAGTTGCACTATAAGGATCATAGCGTCTCGCGCGGAACCTTCACGATCGAACATGCCACGGAGATCATCGAGCTTCCCAAGACACCGGGCGCCACGTTGGCCTATGTACTGTTCGATCCGGGAAGCCGCATTCTGAAACGCATCTCGTTCCCGAAGGCGCCTGAGATGTTGCTTGCTCAGGCCAGCGACGCGCCCGAGATGCTGGACCGCTATGATGCGCTGGTGGCTTTACGCGGAGTGCCGCTGTCGCAGAAGTCGGCGGTGCTCGTGAATGCGTTCCGGCATGAGCATTTCTTTTCTTTACGCACCGAGGCGCTTGCACAGCTCGCGGCCGATCCTTCTTCCGGTGTCGGGTTGATCGGTGAGGCGCTCCGGGATACGGATGTGGCCGTGCGGAAGGGTGCGCTTGATCTTGTGGATGCGCACGGGCCTTCTATTGCGGCGCTGCTGCCTTCGTTGACGGCTATGTTACACGACAGCAGCTATGCTATCGTAGAGACGGTGTTGAGCAAGTTAGCTGAGGCACGGCCTTCGGGTTTGAAGGGATGGCTTGCCGCTACAGCGGGTGTCGACGGGGTGCTGGGCAGGAATGTGCAAGTGCGTTGGCTGGAGCTTGCCTATCTCGCCTATGGTAAAAAGGCCTATGCCGATGAGCTGGTGTCGCTGACTTCTTCTTCCTACGAATTCCGGGCACGGATCAATGCCATGGCGGCGCTGCGACGGATCGATTATTTCTCCAAGGCATTGGCCGGCGATCTTGTCGACGCTATACTGAATCCCAATACGCGGCTTTCCGGACCGGCGGGTGATCTGCTCGCCTATTTTTATGCGCAGGACAGGTGCCGGCGCGTGATAGGCGACTATGTCCGGGGAGGGCGGTGGAAGGGCTGGCAGTGGAGTCTGCTGAGCAGGTTTGCGGAGTGAGCAATTTAAGGTACTCAGGGCACGAGCACGATCTTGCCGTGGGTGTGGCGTTTCTCGAGCTCCTGGTAGGCATCGCGGACATCGTTGAGGTTGTAGATGCGGGCGATGGGGATCTCGAGGCGGCCTTTGTCGATGAGGTTGGCGAGTTCGGCGAGCACGCTGGCTTTGCCGCCTTCGGCGTTGCCTTCCATTTTGACATGATGTTTGTGCGCGGCTTCGAAGTCGATGATGGTGTCGATGCGTTCCGGCTTGACGCCAAGCGCGACGGCGATATCCACATATCCGTGGCCGTAAGTGTCGATGAAGGCATCGATCCGCGAGCCGGCGGCGTTGGCGCCTAGGGCGGCAGCGGTCCCCCCGGCGGCGGAGGAGGTCCCCCCGGCGGCGGCTTTGATGCGTTCCGTTATTCCTTCGCCATAGGTCACGGGGATGCCGCCATGCCTGGTGATCCACTCATGGTTGCTCTTGCTCGCCAGCCCGATCACGCGGGCGCCGAGATTCCTCGCCAGCTGGACGACGATTGAACCGACGCCCCCTGCGGCGCCGGAGACCACGAGCGTCTCGCCTTTCTTCAGGCCTACGGCCCTGATCGCGGCATAGGCCGTTGTCCCCACCACGAACAAAGCGCCGGCCTGTTCCCAGGAGACATGCGACGGACGACGGATAATATGATTTGCGTCTACCGTGACATATTCGGCCTGGCTCGCCCGGTCGTCGGTGAAGCCTATGACTTCATCGCCTACCTTGAACTTGTCGACCTTGTCGCCGACCCTTTCGATGACGCCGGCAAAGTCGCTGCCTTGTCCCGAAGGGAAATGCGCGGGCCACTGCTTGTCCATATACCCCTGCCGGATCGCAGCTTCGCCGGGATTGATGCCGGCGGCCTTGACCCTTACCAACACCTTGTCCTCTTCGGGGATGGGTACCGGCACCTCGTCGATGTGCAAAACATCAATACCGCCGTATTTGTCGAATTTAACGGCGCGCGCTTTTTTCTTGAGTGTTTCCATACTCTTGCGGTTTTATGCGCCGGCCGAAGAGTGTCCGCCTTAACTTGGCGCGTCCGCTTTACCTGGGCTGGTGCATTAGAAGATCATTAATCAAATTCTGTACCTGCCCCGATTTTGGGGTCTCGACGAGATAGGAACAGTGGCCGAAAGTGCTCGACGACCAGGTATTGCTGCCATCGGGCAACACATGCATCGACCCCGAATTGACGGCATACCACGGTTTATAGCCGGCGACGCCGACGAGCACGGCCGTCTCATCCCAGCTGCTACGGCCGCCTGCGTCTTCTTTGGCCATGGGGAGGCAGATACGGAAGACGTCCTTGACAGGACTGTTTTGAATGGCGGCGTTGTTCACCAGCGGGAGTCCGGTTTTGATCTTGACGCCAATCTCGAACCCGCTCAACAAGATGGGGGTGGGCCAGTGATCGAACACATATGCCGAGGCGACACTGTCGCTGGCGACATTGAACTCGTGGCCCAGGGGAAAGATACCGGCCATGGAAACCAGCTTTTTCACCTTCTTGTCGACCAGCTGTTTGCCACTGAGATTGGAACTGCTATCCCCCCGGCTCTGCTGCAGGTTGCTGAGATTGGTGAAGAACCCCGTAGTGATGATGACGACGCTGTGATCGGGTTGCTTTGCCAAAATACGCCGATAGAGGGCGACGGCATCTTCGGCCTGGGCGTTTTCGCGGATAGCGTGGGGATATTTTGCCAGTATGGTATCGGTCCAGTGCTGCCAATCCTTCTCGTCGACGGCCCATTCTTTTGGGACACCAATGGGGATGTTGGGGCGATGGAACCACGTATTGAAGACATCGATGACCGCGGCAACCCCCTGGTATTTATTGCTGGCCATCGTTGCGAGGATGGTTGCCTTGCCACTATCTGCAAAGGCATGCAGGAGCGTAATGGCACCCACATCGTCGTAGTCGGGCCCCATGTCCGTGTCGAAGATGACACGCACCTGGGCACGGACGCCGGGTGCTGCCAGCAGGAGGATTATAAGCAGCGCGGCCAGCCGGGGGAAGCCCGCGGTGGCCGCGACGAGTTTTAATGAGCTGACATTCTTCATGTCCTAAATTTAACACAATCGGTGGGGATTGCTATCTTTCGACCATCTTTAATCCTGCTTCGAGATATCGTTCGCCGGCTACTGGATATTGTTCGACCAGGGCGTCGATGGCCGCGCGATCGGCCGGCGTCAGAGTAATGTTTACAGCGCCGGCATTCTCTTCGAGGTATTTCCTCCTTTTAGTGCCGGGAATGGGCAGCAGATCGTTTCCCTGCGCGAGCACCCAGGCGAGGGCCAGCTGGGCAGCCGTGGCGTTCTTTGCTTTTGCCAAAGCGGCGAATTTTTCCACCAGCGCATTGTTATTCGCCCGGTTTTCATTCGTGAATCGAGGCAGGTTCTTCCTAAAATCGTCGTCCGGCAGTTGTTCGGCGTCGGGCATGGTGGCGGTCACCAGTCCGCGGCTTAACGGGGAATAGGCTATTAACGAGATGCCGAGTTCGCGCGTTGTTTTCAGGATGTCGTTTTCGATGTCGCGGGTCATAACGGAATATTCCGTTTGCAACGCCGCGATGGGATGAGCGGCGTAGGCTTTTCTAATCGAGGCCGACGATGCTTCGCTGAGCCCGATATAGCGCACCTTGCCTTCTTTGACGAGTTGGGCCATGGCGCCTACCGTTTCTTCCACAGGCACCTTGGGATCGATGCGGTGCGCATAGTACAGATCGATCGTGTCGACCTTTAACCGTTTGAGGCTTAGCTCGGCGGCTTTTTGAATCCAGTCCGGCGAGCAATCTATATACGTATTGCCGCCGCTGCTGGGGCCGGCCACACCATCGCGAAAACGGAAGCCGAATTTGGTGGCGATGAAAACCTTGCTTCGATTTTCGGTGAGGACCTTGCTGATGAGTTCTTCGTTCTCGCCGTTGCCGTACATGTCCGCGGTGTCCCAGAAATTGACGCCGAGGTCGAGGGCTTTGTGGAGGGTGGCAATACTTTCGGTTTCATCGGTGGGGCCATATGCCCAACTCATACCCATGCAGCCGAGGCCGATGGCCGAGAGTTTCTCCGATGTTTTTCCTAGTGTCCTGTAATTCATTGCTATTTTTCTTCAAAGGTAGTGGCTTGCGGGGGCGGCGGCGTTAAGCTTATCAAACCAATGATGAAGAAATTCAAACAATGCCAAGCAGCCGGAGGTTCCTGAGCGAAGCGAAAGGAACGAACGAGGGTCGCACCGGTGGTGCGAGCCGAAGTTCTCATCCGAAGGACAGACGTTAGCGGTATGCCGGGATGCGCTATTTTATCTGTTGCGCATCCCGGGCATTTTTCCGGATGCTCAGCGGGGTGACCCGGGTGTGTTTTTTAAAGAAGTTATTGAAGTACGTGGGATATTCGAACCCCAGGCTGTAGCCGATCTCCGAGATGGTCCAGTCGCTGTGCAGCAGCAGGGTCCTTGCTTCTTTGACGATGCGGTCCGAGATATGTTGCGTGGTGGTCTTACCGGTAGTCTCTTTGACGGATCGGTTGAGGTGGTTGACGTGGACCCTGAGATTTTCGGCGAACTGCGCGGCGGTCCGGAACTGCAGGGTATGATCATGGCCATCTACGGGAAATTGCCGTTCGAGGAGCTCGAGAAACAACTCGGTGATCCGGATGCCGGCGTTGGTATGTTTGCGGTACTCGCCTACCGGCTGCATTTTTAGGGCCTGGTGGATGATCAGCTGGACATAGGTTCTCAGCAGGTCGTATTTATAAGTATACGTCGATTCCATCTCCGTCATCATTTTGCCGAAGATCGTGCTGATCTCCGCCTGTTGACCGGCATCGACGAAGAACAGGGGCTGGGCGCCGATACGGAAGATGGGAAACCGGTGAAGCAGGTCGTTGGGGCCATCCGAGATAAAGGTCTCGGTGAAGAGACAGTAGAAGCCTTGTTGCAATTCGCTGATGGGTTCCCAGGCATAGGGGAGGCCGGGGTTGGAGAAAAGGAGCGAAGGGCGGTCGACCTCGATCCATTTGTCGGCGTAATACAGCCGGCCCGTGCCGATGATCAGCGAGATCTTATAATAATCGCGTCTCCGGTATGTCGCCCCTTTGAAGCAGTTGTTGCGGGAAAAGACATTGAAATGCCCGATGCTGCCGCCCGCGGTGACATATCCATGGGAGTCGATAAATGGATTGCGGGTATAGAAATCTTTTAAGGATTCGGCTCGTGTCATGTGGCAAAAGTATAACATTCAAACAAATCCGGATTTGTTAACGTATGGTGAAAAAACAATGAGTATAAGCCATTTGCGGTTATTAGAACGGCCCGGGATTAAACCATTGCTTTCCGGGTCGATCTTATTTGTAACTTAAAATTCTACAATCATGAAAACGCTTATTGCTACCACTGTTGCTTTACTTTTTACCGCGGCATCTTTTGCTCAACAGGGTCCCGGTCATCAACCCACGCATTTGCAAAATCATCCCCGCGTAAATCAGGTCAATCGTCGCGAGGACAACCAGGAACGGCGCGTCAATACCGAACGTCGTGACGGCAAGATCTCCGGTGCTCAGGCCCGCCAGGATCGCCGCAATATCAAGACCGTTAACCGGGAGAAACATGCTATGCGCCGCGCCGATAACGGTCATCTCACGAAGGCGGATCAACGCAGCTTGAATCAGCAACTTAATCACAATAGCAGAAAGATCGGACACTAGGTCTGATCGTAGTCCCTCCGCTCGACCCGCATGGCATAGCCGTGTGGGTTTTTTGTGGGTGCGGCGCGGCTGACGGGGATGGCGCGGCTGACGAATGAGCCGGTGGTTGGTGTTATGGTCGCGCTTGCATGAAAGCTTCGACTTCTGCTTTTGTGGGTGCGGAGGACTGGGCGCCGAGGCGGGTGACGGAGAGGGCGGCGGCGTAGTTGGCGAAGACGGCTGCTTCTCGCATGGACTTGTTTTCTGCGAGAGCTGTAGCGAGGGCGCCATTGAAGACATCGCCCGCGGCGGTAGTATCGAGAACGTCGACGGGTGGCGCGGGAAGGTGGATGGATGTCGTGTCGCTGTGAACGAGGGCGCCGTTCTTACCGAGGGTGATGATCACCGTTTGTACGCCTCTTTTTTGCAACGCATTGGCCGCGGTCGTTGCACTGGCGATATCACTCACGGGGATGCCGGTGAGAAGTTCTGCTTCCTTTTCATTTGGTGTGAGGATGGTGATCTGACGCAGCAGCTCGTCCGGCAGCGAACGCGCGGGGGCAGGGTTGAGGATAACGGGCTTGTTGTGTATTACGGCCCTGCCTACGAGGGTCGTCACGGTTTCGAGCGGGATCTCGAGTTGTACGAGGATAATGGCCGCGGCTTCGATGGCGTCGTGGGCGGCTTCGATGTCATCGGCACTGAGATGGGCGTTTGCGCCGGGTGCTACGACGATGCTGTTCTCGCCTTTTTCATCCACAGTGATCAGCGCGACGCCCGAGGGTGCGGTTGAGTCGGCGAGGATATAGCGGGCATCGATGCCTTCTTTGATGAGTTGTTCTTTTGTTTGGGCGCCGAAGATGTCTGTGCCAAGCTTTGTGATGAAGGTGACCTTGCTGCGGGCAGTGCCTTCTGTCTCGGGGCCGGCCGCTTTGCCTTGGCCGTTGGCGATGCCTTGAAGGCGGGCGGCGGCCACGGCCTGGTTGGCTCCTTTGCCGCCGCTGTTCATGAAAAAGGCGCCGCCGAGTACGGTTTGGCCCGGGCCGGGCAGGGCTTTTGCCTTGACGACCATGTCCGTGTTAGAGCTGCCGACGACGAGGATGGAACCGGGCGCGGCTCCTGGCGTGTGGCTGGGCGCTGGGATGGTGTGGCTCATTTTTCCTTGAACTTATCGTTGAGCAGGGTTTCGAGCTTTTTGAGCTTGGTGGCCCAAAATTTATCGAAGTGATCGATGAAATCCTGCAACTCTTCGAAGCCGGCCTGGTTGAGGGTGCAGTAGCGTTCGCGGCCGATGTCGGTGATCGAGATGAATCCCGCGGTGTGGAGGATCTTGATGTGTTTTGAAACGGCCGGCCGGCTCATATCGAAGTTCGACGCCAGTGCATTGATGGTCAGACTGTCTTTGGAAAGCATCTGCAGGATCTGGCGGCGACTGGGGTCGGCGATGGCCTGGAATACGTCAAGGGATGCGACGGGCATGATTAGGTAACTTTTTGATTACATGAAGGTAGGGGATTTTGTGTAAACACATGTTCCGCTAAAGCCCCGCTAATATTTCCACGCTACCTATGCTGAAATTCGAATTTTATGATCACACTACGCAGTTCGGGTGACCGGGAGGCGGTGGCTTCTTATATCGGCCGCGGGACCAGGGTGCTGGAGCTCGACACGGTGAGCTCGATGGCCAACCTTATCGGTCTGTTGCAGCGCAAGGCGGCGGTGACGCCCCCGTAGGCGGTGGAGTGCGAAAGCCCGATAGTTGCCATTATTGTTGAGCTTGTATTTATCTGGGTTATGAATTTCGCGGCGAGTAGATACCTCACTGATCTTTTCCAGAACTTCTTTTTTGACTTTTTCAGCATTTTGTGGGGAATCCTCACGAATATAGCGAATGGCGTCGCGGAACGCGCCCGTATTCGGTGCTACTCATGGCGCCGGATAAATGACCGGGGTTTTGGTGATGCCGGAGCCGTTGACGGCGTCGACGGTGAAGACATATTTCGGGTCGACGTTGAGGCTGTGGATGTCGAGGCTGGTGGCGTCGTAGACCTGGTAATTGCCGAAGAGCCGGTTGCCCGAGAGGCCGTAGCGGACGATATAGAAGTCTGCGCCTCTTACCGGCGACCAGGTGATCGTGGCGTGACGGCGGTCGGCTGGATCGCGACGGACTTTTATGCCTTCGATTGCCGCGGGAGGACTGCCCAAGGCCGAACCGAAGATGCGGAGATCATAGAGCGAGAAACGACTATGCGCGGGCGAGTGGCCGTTGACAATGCGGACATAGCGAGCCATCGCGGGCTTCTCGAGCTGCGTATAGTCGTGCGGGGTGTCACGGTCCCGGTCGTTTTTGTTTACGATGGTATGCCAGACCTTACCGTCTGCGGAGGCTTCGATCTTGTACCGGTAGCCATCATTTATCAGCGGGCCGTCTTGTTCTGCGTCCTGATCGGCGAAATTCGTCTGGATCGCGTTGATACGGCAGGTCTTACCGAGATCGACCCGGAGCCATTCGCCGGCATTGCCTGTTGCGGCGGACCACCAGGTGCGGATGTTTTCGTCGAAGGCGCGGGACGGGGCGCCAGGGCCTGTAGGGTTGGCGCTGGTGTTACCGGCGCCGTTGGGAGCTGCGCCTGTAGCCTGGTCGCGGCTCTCGCTCGAGCCGGGTGTACCGGTGCCGCGAGGGGCTGCGGCCATGGCCAACGTCGAAGAGGCGGTCGCGGGTTTATGATAGCTGAGCAGCATCCAGCCTGCAAGATTGCCGTTGAGATGGTCGGATGCGGTGCCTGGCGCTACTTGCGGATAGTCGCCGAGATAGGTGTTTACGGCGAGCTGCTGGTTGTCGGGATAGTAGCCGGCAGGGAAAAGCAGCAGTCGGCGCTCGAACATATGTCTCACGGAGATAGTGCCGGTGGCGATATGCCATAGGTCACCCTTTCTATCGGCAAAGGTCGCTGAGTGGCCCGCACCGGCGATAAAGCCCGTAGGTTTGAAAGAGAACGGGCTATAGGGTTGGTAGGTCCAGGGGCCTTTGAGGTTATCGGCTACGTATACCCCATCGCCATAAGTTTTGAACTGTGTACCCGGGCCGGCATATTGCCAGAAATAGTGACCATCCAATTTTGTGACCCAGGAACCTTCGATCCACGGCGCATGTGTCGTGTCTTCGTTATAGTCACCCGGCACTTCCCAGCCATGGGCGTGCGTGTGTGCGACGATGGTGTTCATGGGACCGTCGAGTGGCGTAAAGGTATGCCGGTCGAGTTCGGTGATTCTAAGTGCGGTCTTGTCCGAACAGCCATCGAAAAGATACACCCGCCCATCCGTGTCCTGGAACACATCGGGGTCGATGCAGCCTCTTTTGTATGGGCTCACGAGGGTCCATTGGCCGGTGATGGGATCGCTGGTGGTGAAGGTGCCTTTGTCTTCGGCGGCAGTATAATAGAGCTTTCCGTCGACTACGGCTACGGCGGGGGCATAGACCTGCAGGGGGAGGCCGGTGGGTTGGATGAGATGCCAGTCGAGGAGGTCGGTGGACCACCAATAGCCCACTTGTTTAGAGGCAAAAAGCCAGTATTTGTCCTGATACAGAACTATCAGTGGATCGGCGGCTTCGCGGCGGGTAGGGCCGGGGGACTGGAAATTATAGGGGAGGTTGAGGGGGTTGCAGAAAGTCTTTTGGGCTTGGGTGCTCATGGTGGAGAGCATCAGGATGAGGAAGCATGCCTGGGGCGAAAGGAGGCGACTGAGATACGCTGCAATCGGTTTAAACATGAGCTAAGATAGGCAATTTCCGATCTCCGACCGGCCGTGACCTGCAAAGGGATTAGCGGGCACTTGATGACCAAAAACAAGGGGCCCCTGGAAAGGGGCCCCGGTCGATTTTAATACGCTTTATTTGCTTATGGTTCAAAGCACTAAAATAGGGCGTAGGCTCATGTGGGGTTAGCCTGAACGAGCGGGCGGCGTGTTAGCCGGACAGTTGGAGGAAATGGATGAGTAGTTGGGGGCGTGGCCGGGTAAAATGGCGGATCATGCTTCGGGAGGCTGGACGGGGAGTACCTGGGACAGATAGTCGAAATAGCGGTGGGCAGACCACGTTTTATAATTTCCAATAACATAGATACGATGACGGGCGCGGGTGATCGCCACGTTTAGGATGTTGGGTGAGGCGGCGACCCAGTCACGGGCCTTTTTGCTGTGTTGCAGGGTGCCGAGGACGAGGATGACCATATCAGCCTCGCGGCCCTGAAAGGTGTGGATCGTTCCGCATTCGATCCGGCCGCGTTTCTGGAATTGTTCTTTGCAGCTCATCGCGACGGAGCGAAACGGCGAGATGATGAAAATCTTGCCTTCGTGGGCGACGAGCTGCTGCAGGAGGGTTCGCGCGGCTTGCAATTCCTCGTAGAGGGCATGGCCTTCGATCGCGGTGATGCCGCGGATGTCGAGCCAGGCGCTGGCGGGGAGGGGACCGAAGGCGGAGGCCTGGCCGTTGGTGGAGAACTGGCTGCTGGTGGAGGCCGACTGGTCCACGCGAACCATTTGGCCGTTGTAAGCGATGGTATTCGCGATCGTGAACATGGGTTCGTCACAGCGGCGGTGAGCGCGTAGCGGGAGACCGGTCCACACGTTGTCGATCTTAGTGCCGATGGGCGTGACGCGGTCGGCGAGGGATTGGGCGGAATGATGCAGCGGCGACCAGTGGTCGTCGGTAGTATAATTTTCCTGCAAGAGCTTGTCTAACGCTTTTGGGATGCTCACCACGGGAGGGATCTGCCGGGTGTCGCCGATGAGGATGCTGCGCCGGGCGCGCCAGATGGCTCCGGCGATAGAGGGTAGGGTGGCCTGCCCCGCCTCATCCAGCAACAGCCAGCCGAGGGCGCCTTGCCCCAGCTGGCCAAACTGGCGATAAAAAGAAGCCAGTGTCACCGACACCACGGGAATACAGAAGAAGAAACTACTCCACAGAACCGAGGCTACCGACTCGTCGATCTGCTCGCGATATCTGCCGGCCAGCATATCTACAAAGGCGCTGAGGTTGGCCTGGAAACGGACGGCATTCGCCCGGATGGCCCATTCGTGGAGTTCGAGACTGCGTAAGAAGATGGTGCTGCGGAGCGTGTTGAGTTTTTCCGAAGAATAAGGGGTTAGCTTGTGTATCGTCGTCGGGGACAGACTGGTGAAATCGGGGCCTGGAAGATTCGCGGCGGGGATATCATATTCGGCGTGCAAGCGATGGGCCGCGGATTCCGCGGCATTGGCGTGTGGATCGTTGAGCCCATCACTGTGCGGGTCGTCGAGCGTATGGGCGGATTCGCGCGATGCGGCGGGCTTTTGGCCGGCTAGCAGGGCATTGTGGTAGGCGGAAGCGAGTGTACGAAAACGTTCGAAATCTTTCAAGAGGCCGGTGAGTTCGTTGGCGGTTTCGGCGAAATGGTCTCGGGCCTCGTCCGGCTGCTCCGCCTGTTCGCGCAGGTACCGATTGAAGTTGCGGCCTTTCTGAAACCAAAATTTCTCGATAAAAGCATTGCGGTTGTCCGAGCGTCCGAGCACGGCGCTGACCAGCCCCCAGGCCGGTTCGCCGAAGATATTCGAGGCGATACCCGAAAAATAGTCCACGTCGGGGAAGGCCGCACGGTCGACGCTTTTCAGCTGGGGCAGTTCGCGCGAGATATTCTCGATCGCGGTGTTGTTGCTGCTGGCAACCACGATCCCGTGATTTCCGAATACAATTTCGTCGATGGGATAGTAGCCGGCCTTTTCGCTGATGGATATGCGCCGGCCCGTAAAGAGACTGTCCGGGGCGGAATGCAGCAGGCGTGTGGCGCGGGTTACGACGATATCGGCGATGACCTCGCGCAGGAGGGTGGTCTTTCCTGTGCCGGGTGGGCCGTTGATGCCGAGGAGTGGGGCGCTGGGCTCGGCTGCGCCGGCGTGCTTGCGGGAGGGGCCGGTACGGTGGAATGAGGGCTCGGCTGGCCTGAGGGTGGCGAGGGCGATATTCAGCGTGGCCATTTGGGCGCTGTAGAGACCATGAGCCGGATTGGCCGGCCACCGGCCTGGCGAGAGGCGGCCGGGATGCAGATGCGCCAACAGGTTGTGCGGATCGAGGAGGTCCTGGCGAGGCTCGGGCTGTGGCTGCGGGGTCTCGGGCGGCCGGTGCGTTTGATGCTGTGGCTGCGGGGACAGTAACCTTTGGAGCGAGACGCCGATCTCCTGGGGATGGCGGATCAGGGTGTCGAGATCCCGGATGAAATAGCTATTCAGAAACGGAGCGTCGGGCGCAGCGAGCGGGCTTGTGGGTTCGGATAGGCAGAGGATGGCGGTATCGGTGGGCAGCGCGTTGGCAGTGAGCTCGCGGAGATGGGCCGACTCTTTTTCCAGCAGCGACCAGGTGAGAGGGATGGGTTCTTCCTGTGCCTCGAGCCCAAAGCGGGTGATATAGTTCTCCCGTGCCTGCTTAAGGTCCTCGGTGAGCAGCTCGGGGTTTTGTTTGTTGCGGATCAATTTTATTGCATAGGCGAAAGCGACGGGTGCGTAGGAGCGGGTGGCAGGCCTGCCGGACTGGTCGAGGACAAGGGCGCTCATACAAGTCTCGCCGCTCACGGGCTCGCGATATTCGGTAGAGCCGGTGAGCCCGGCCAGCAGGGTGATCACGGCTTCTTTAGCGACGACATGAAAATAGAGGGTATGTTTCCAGCGGCGGTTTTCGGGCGGTGGCGGGAATGCGGGGTCTTCCCAGGGCAGGGGCACCCCGGGTTTCAGCATGGTGGGTTCTGCATCGGACCGCTTCCAAT
>JAICXX010000282.1 GCA_025934485.1 Chitinophagaceae bacterium | reverse complement strand
AGGCGGTGGCATCATACTGGTTCACATACGGCACATCGAGGATATTGTAGATCATCTTGATGATCGACCCGAAGTTGGCGTGCTCGTGAGAGATATAACCATGCTTCACATACGGACCGGCCAGCATCAGCAGACTGCGATGGGCATCGATGTGATCGACGCCGCCCTGGGGATCGTCTTCGGTGATGATCACCAGCATGTGTTTCCAGTAGGGCGTCTCCGAAAGGAACGTCAACATACGGCCAAGCGCCAGGTCATTATCCGCTACATACGAATGCGTAAAAGGATAGCCTTCCGTGGGCCGGGGTCGGTCCGTGTGGTCATTGGGCAGCTGGATCGTCACCAGCGAGGGCATCGTGTTCTTGCCATGCAGCCACATGCGGGTGAACTCCGTCTCGAATTGCCGCACCCGGAATTGGTCGGGGATATGCGTGTTGAAACCGGCATAGTTATGACTGGTCCTTGGGAACAGAGCCTTTTGCATCGGCACCATCACCGCATGGCCGCTGCCCGTGGCGGTGTCGACCCAACTCTCGCGGTTATGCGCCGTCTCGTTCGCTTCGCCAAAATTGTAAAATGAAACGCCGCGGCGGTCGAGAGCCTCCCACAGACCACCTCGCTCGCCATAGTCTTCGGGATCCATGCTGCCGGTAGAGCCGGGAAACCTGCGGCCCGAAGCCTTCGAAAAGAGTTTAGCGGTCTTGTCGACACTGGAGTTGGCTTCCACCCATTCGTTAGGGATGACACCCAGCATCCAGTGGTGCCCATGGATAGATGCGTCGCTGTCGCAATAGAAATTATCCGAAAAAGCGAATTTGCCCGCGATCTTGAGATGGTTGGGCGCGACATTCATATGTACCAGCGTCTTGTCCTTTGCGATGACGCTCACGTCGACGCCAAACCGCGCCAGCGTGGAGTCGCCTTTTGCGCCGGATAACTGCCCGAGCACTTCGTCATAGCTGCGGTTTTCCTTCGTGATATAGACGATATAGCGGATCGGGCTCTTGCCGGCACCTGGTAAGATTGGCAGGGGATTGTCATTCGCTTCCGGCGCCTTGTTGACGGTGAAGGTGTTGTCGAGGGCCTGTCGTGTATCGGCGGCCAGCTGGCTCGCGTCCGGCAGGGGGATCTGCTGGTAGGTGCCTTGCTGGATATCGCCGATATAGGTCCCCATGGGCGGCTGAACGAAGCCTTGTCCGCCATTGGGGCCGGCGCCATAACCGCGGCAGGAGGTGACGTAGAGGTCTTTTTCATCGGGGCTCAGCGCGACGCGGGTGGGGCCCCAGCCTGCGGGGATGAGGCCTTTGGTGGTCTTGCTGTCTACATCGATTACGGCGACGGCATTGAAACCGAGGAGCGCCACGTACAGGGTCTTTTCATCCTTGCTGAGCGTGAGCCCAAAAGGCAGCAGCCCGCGGTAACGGTCGATGGCCGGATCGGCGTGGATGGGAATGGTGCCTACTATCCGGTGGTTGCGGTAGTCGATGATGGAGATATTGTCATTGGTGGCGTTGGTGACGTAGGCATATTTTTCGCCCACGGCGAGGCTGTTGGGGCTCGAGCCACCGACGACTTCGGCGCCTTCGATCATTTGGCCGATCTGGTAACCGGGTTTGTACTTGTCGATGACTTTATTGGTTGTCAGATCGATCGTGTATACGCTCATCGCTTCGGGGGCGCGGGGATCGCCTACGCCGGGGATCTTTCGGCCCTTCCAGGTATAGCCATTAATGGACTCTTTGGTGTCGTTGCCATAGGGATGAAAGGGCAGCAGCATGCTGTCGTAGTTGGCGGGCGTGATATCGGGGAGCAGCGGATAGTCGTACAAGCCGACGTTGGCGACGAAGGCGAGCTTGTGATCCGGACTGAGGGCGAGCCCAAAAGGCTGACGGCCCGTGGGGATCGAGGCGGTGAGCTTGCGGGTGGCGAGATCGATGCGGACGAGGCGGAAATTGCCGCGGTCGAGCACGAGGAGTTCGTTGGACGCGTTGTCGTACACGAGGTCGGAGGTGAAGCTGTCGCCGTAGGTCATGCCGTCGATCTCGCCGTTGAGCGAGAGGGAATCGAGCTTTTGGAAATGATCGATGTCATAGATGATCACCGAGCCGTTGTCGCCGCCGCTGAGATAGACGGTGTGGTTATCAGGGCCAAAGGCGACGCCGAGGAAGGAGCCATCGGGCAGGGGCGAGGGAATGTCGCTGTACCAGCCGACCATGGTGCTTTTGAGGGTGGAGTTGTCGATCACCGTGAAGACGCCGTTGTGTAACGTCACCGTCCTCGTGCCATCCGGGGAGACTGCCATACCAAAAGGGTCGTGGGCAATGCGAATGGTCTTGCCCGCGGGGGTGAGGAACCGGCCGCTGGGGAGGACGGAGATGCCGGCGGTGTCGAGGTGCGTATATTGGTCCCTGGCAGGAACGGTGAAATAGGTCTTTGTCGGCTGCGCGGTTTTGGGCTCTTGCGCGTAGGTGGTGGCACCAGCGAGGGACGCTCCGAGCAGGAGGGCTACTAATCGGCGGGTTTGCATGTGTCGAAGATACATGCGGGAAAAGCGGTTTCGCGCGGGTGGATGTTATTTTATGATAAAATCGCCCGGGAATGACTATTTCGCGAGGACCTGGGAACGCAGGATCTCTTCCTGGTGGCTGAGGCGGCGCTGGAGGTAGTAGATGGTGCGGATCGACGAGGCATTGAGCTTCTTGAGTTCGTCAATGGTCTGTTCCTGATCCTGAACGAGTGAATCGAGCCGCGCCGTTTTTGCTTCCAGGTTGAGGGCTTTGTCGTTTACCGCCTGGCAGCGGCTGTTGACGAGACCATAGGCCACGAGCGAGGCTACGGACCTGTCGCGCGCGACCTCTGCGGCCTTCGACAGATGGAAGGTGTATGTAGAAAGAATGCCCAGCAATACCAATCCCATGCCCGCGAGAAAGAAAGCTGCCGCCTGCAGGTTCCGGCGGGAACGTTGTTTGTCCAGGGAGCGGATGGAGGTGTTTAGGTCGGCCAACTGGCTGCTGATCTTTTCGGCCCATAGCCCGGCGTGTTCTGAATTAATTTGTTGCTGACGGGTGTTTTCCGTGATCTGTTCGAGGTGGCGATATAACTTTTGGAACATGGGTTGATGATTGGCGGTAAATCATCGTTGCAAAAATTATTCCTTGAGGCGGGCTCGGGTTCGGGCGAGGAAGCTTTTCTCTTCGAACTTCGCTTCTACTTCTTCGATGGCCTTCATGAGCTTATTGGGGGTGGACGTTAGCTCTTCGATGGCGGCCGTCATCGCATTCCATACGGGTTGCATCTCGGCGACGAGGTGCTGGCCTTTTTCGGTGAGGAGCAGGAGGCGTTTGCGTTCGTCGTGTTTGTCTTTTTTGCTTTTGATGAGTTTGGCCTTTTCGAGCTCTTTTAGCAGGAGGATCGTCGAGGGGTGGGCATAGCCGATCTCTGCGGCTACCTCTACGACGCTGAGGCCGGGTTTGCGGTAGAGGGTGTAGATGACGGGGAACCATTTCGGCTCGAAGTCGATGCCGTGGGCTTTATAGATTAGGGTCCCCTCCTTTCGGAATTGGTCGCTTAGGCGCTGGAGACGTGTGGCTATGGCCAGGAGGCCGGAGCTGTCGATGACATTCATGTTAGACCAGGGATAGGTGGAAAAAAATGGTGTCGAGGGCCATGCGGGGGAAATTTGACGGCAGGTCCCGGGGGGCGATGCGTTTGAACCCGTTACGCTCGTAGAATCGGTGGGCGGCCTTCATGGCGTCTACGGAGCCGAGATAGAGGTCGGTGAGGCCTTTGGCCCGGGCGTAGGCTTGTAGGGTCTCTATGAGTTGCCTGGCGGCTTTGGGTTCTTTGCCGCGGTATTCTTTTTTTACGAACATCTTTCGGATGACGCCGATGCCATGGCCGGCGTTGATGAGGGCGATGGTGCCTATCAGCTCGCGGTCGGTGGGCTGGCTGGGCTCGCGTGCTGGGTCGTGGTCGTTGTCGCCCGGCTGCTCGGCGAATGCGCCCCAGAAGCCGCCGCCGGGGCGGATGTAGTATTCGTCGATGTCTAAAAGGTCGGGCTGGTCTAGTACGGTGATGGGGACGCCGAACTCTTCGCGTTGTATCGGCAGGATGAGTGCGACGGCCTGCGCACTCTGTGCATTGGAAAGCATTTCGATCGACATATGTACAAAACTACGTAGTTTTATACATATATGTTTGAAAAGTTTGTTATCGCGGGCGCACTGGCCTTGGTGCGCTTAACCTATATTGCATAAAATAGTCCTCTTTTATGCTACTGACCAAACGTATTATCCTGGCCCTGACGCTGTGTTTTGCCGGCGCGGGGGTATTTGCACAGACGGCAAGCGACATCATCAACAAGAACATCGAGGCCATGGGCGGCAAGGCCAAATTGTCCCAGCTGAACTCCCTATACGAAGAG
Source organism: Chitinophagaceae bacterium (assembly GCA_025934485.1). Lineage (GTDB taxonomy): Bacteria > Bacteroidota > Bacteroidia > Chitinophagales > Chitinophagaceae > Puia. The sequence continues at coordinate 1,785 of JAICXX010000282.1, read as the reverse complement.
ATCACTACCACGGCCATGGGGCAGGAGATCCCCGGCAAGATCTGGATCGTCAATAACAAGGGGATGCGCACGGAGATGTCCATCATGAACCAAAAGATGATCACGGTGGTAACCAAGGACACGGGTTGGATGGTGAACCCGCTGGCAGGCAGCTCAGAGCCGCAGCCGCTGCCAATGCAACAGATCAAGTCGTCCATTGCCCGTTTGGATATCCGCGGCCAGTTCATGGATTATGCGGCCAAGGGCTATACGGCGACTTTATTGGGGAAGGAAGCCTTGAATGGTAATGAATACTACAAGATCAAGCTGGCCAAATCGGGCGAACAGTCCTTCACTTTCTATATTGACGCTAATACCTATCTGGTTTACAAGATCGATGCCCAGATCGATGTGCAAGGCAAGGAAGTGAGCACCGAGGTCGAGCTTTCCGATTACAAAAAGACGCCGGAAGGCTATCTCTTCCCCGGTACCACGACGGTCGTGGTGAACTCGGGCGGCATGGAGATCAAGAGCATCATGGATAAGGTGACGGTGAATCCTTCCGTGGACCCTGCGTTGTTCCAGAAACCCTAAAAGATTGACTTTTTTTGTTCCGAGTGTCGGTCCTTACCGGTTTACGAATTTTTTCGTAAATTGTTATAAATTCTCTGTCGATGCGACCGAAGCATTTTGTGGGTGTGGGTTTGATCAGCGCGGCGACCGTGGTGGTGGTTATGTGGGGGATGGGTGTGCGGCGTGATGGAGTCGCGGGACGGGGGGCTTTTGCGGCCCCTGGCGACGCAGTGGATGCGGCTGGTCAAGGCGGCGCAGTGGATGCGCGGGCAGTGGATTATCGCGGGGCGGCCGGCGAGCCAGGTGCTGCGCTGGACGTGGCTGGGCCGGGGGATTTTGTGGAGGCGGCGCGGACGGTGGTGCCGGCAACCGTTCATATTGTCGCCGGGGGCAGTGATCCGCGGAGTGTTGTCTCGTGTAGTGGAGCGATCATCAGCCAGGACGGGTATATTGTCACCAACAATCATGTCATCGACGGTGCGGGGGCCATTAGGGTGACCCTCAGCAACCGAAAGACGTTGCGGGCTACTTTGGTCGGCGGCGATCCCAATAGCGATCTAGCGGTGCTCAAGGTCGATGCCGCCGATCTCCCTTTTTTGCTTTATGGTAATAGTGACGATGTCAAAGTGGGGCAGTGGGTGCTGGCTGTAGGTTTTCCGCTTTATCTGCAGGTGACGGCTACGGCGGGTATCGTCAGCGCCATCGGCCAGGGTCTCGGTGGCTCGCTGGGTCAGTGGTCTACGCACATCGATTCCTTTGTCCAAACGGATGCGGCGGTGAATCTGGGTAATAGCGGGGGCCCGCTGGTGAATACGGCGGGGCGGCTCATCGGCATCAATACGGCGATGGCGTCGCCTAATGGGGCTTATACGGGGTATTCTTTTGCGATCCCGGTGCATATTGTGAAACGCGTTGTAAATGAGTTGATCGCGCATGGCGCCGTGAAGAAGGGGTAGCGCGTGAACGCATCCTGCCGGCCCAGCGCGGCGCATCTTGCCGGTCAGTGCAGCCTCCCTAGAAGGAGGAATTTTTTTTGTCTTGTTTGCTAAGTTTTTTAGTATTTTGCCAAAGTATTCGTTAGATTTGTAGAGTGACTCGGTACTTATGAGCCTTATAAATGTTTTATTTGCTTATGGCACAGCAGGACCATCGGTATCCGACCATTAAACCTATGCTGGACCAAGGAAGAATAAAAAAGTTGACGGATATCTTCACTTATATTCCGAAAACTGT
>JAICXX010000273.1 GCA_025934485.1 Chitinophagaceae bacterium | reverse complement strand
CGTGACCGGCCGCTGTTGGGTACTATCGGCCCATCCATATCCCCGAGCCCAATCGATGTGGTAGTTGTGGATGACCGCGATGCTCAGCCCATTGATATGGTAATGCGCCATCCGCTCCTTTAGGGTGAAAGGCGCCTGCCCCTTTATCATGTAATGGCTACCCAGGTTCTGTTCCACCTGTGCGATCCTTCCCGCCACGTCGCCGGTATAGCGATCGGGGGACTGCGCGCAACCGGCGCAGGAGATCAGCAATGCGGCAATAAGCCACAAGAAGGATTTTTTCATTGATAAGCGTTTGGCACTATCAAGTTAGGCAATTTTTAGCCTAAAAGGGTTCCCGCTTGTCCTTATCCTCCTTTTCCGATTTTTGCGATTGCAAGGTGTCGCGGGTGTTCTTCTGGACGGCGACGGCGCCGAAGATGGCGAGCAGGAAGGAAAAGGCGTAAAAACCCTTCTCGCTGGGCAGGATAGTCGCATTCCATAGGCCGATGACGAGCAAGACAACGGCCAGGATGGTTGCAAACCAGCTGATCCCATAATAGATATCGGTGACGGGAATTCCTTCCAGCCGGTCCCGCACGGCCTTTTGCAGCGAGATGACGGCAAATAAAGCGAACATCAATACGGTGAAGTAATATCCTTTTTCGTTGAGCTGCATTTCTGCGCGATACAATCCGATCAAATAGCCAATGGTTCCTACACCCATGGCAATCCAGGACGCGCCGATAAAGGCGTTAGAAGGTTTCGTCGACATACGGTTATTAGGGGTTTATTGATCTATTAAGGTACATACTTTTATGGCATCGGGTCTTCCCGGCTGTATAAAAGAAAGTTAATCTATAGCTTTATAAACCGTAGCGTTGTGGCGTTCGCAGCGGTGAAGACCCGCAGAAAATAATATCCGGGCTGGAGCCAGCCGACGTTTGCACTGATCCGGGTGTTCGACGAATTGCTATTGATGTCCGTAAGCACCCTACCCGATAGGTCGAGGATCTGCAATCCGCGCACCAACTGCTGCCGGGTATTTATGAGCGTGACGGCCTCGCTTACAGGATTGGCCTGCAGATAAATCCCCTGCGTTCCAGGCGTAATGGTGACCTCTACGGTGCTCGACCAGGAATATTGTCCGTCGATGTCGACCTGCCTGATACGATACAGATCGACGCCTTTCACGGGAGAGGGATCGGTGAAATTGTAGGAGGCGCCGAGCTCACCGGTTTTGTTCGACAGGGAGCCGATGGTGACAAAGGTGTTTCCATCCGTCGAACGTTCGATCTCAAAATGATCGTTGTTGACGACATCCGTTGTGACCCATTGCAGATCGATCTGATCTCCCACCGCCCGGGCGGTAAACGACACCCACTTGAGCGGCAAAGGGGTAGCACTATAATAGGTGTACAGATTGCTTACTTCGGTGCTGCTCAATGCCCGGCCATAGGCGATGATGTCGTCGAAGTTTCCAGTATACACGCCGCCGGCAACGCAATCGTTCCTTCCCAGGCCGATGAGCGTAGGGGCCGTCCGGGCGGTGGTCGCGGTCCCCGTAGTAGTCGCCACCTGGACCCCATCCACATACAGCGTGATAACACCGGCGGCTTCCTGGCGGGTCCCGGTCACAAAATGCCAGTTGCCGTCGTTGTAGCTGCCGGGTGAGACGATGGTGATATCGGGGTTGCCGATACCCATGGCTACCTGGCCACCATTGATCAATGCAGTGCCAAAGTCCGACGTACCGCCGCAGACCTCCGCGTCGACCATGGCAGAGCCGCCGTACCACTGGGCCGAGGTCGGCGCGGTCATCGTGGTCTGGAACCAATAGGCGATCGTAAAATCGTCCTGCATGGCGGTCACCAGTCCTTGCGGCAGCGTTCCGGTAGAGGTGCCCGCAGTGAAGGCGAGGGCGCTGTTGGTCGTCCCAAATCGATTCGTGGTGGCGGTGGTCGATGTAAGCGTGCCGTCGTACCCGTTGCCGCTGACATCAGTGGCCGTATTGTTGTTGAACGGGTATTGGGCTACGGATCCGGCGGGCAATTGAGCGATCAGCATCATAGGGCTGACAAATAGATAGATCACAAGCATCGTTGTCTTGGTCATGAGGCGAGAGTTTTGCAGATGATAGGAGCCCGGCGCTCTGATGGCAGCCGGCTGCGAAGGAAGTAGTGGGTACTATGAAGGTAATGGAAAAATCCCGCAAAATGTGCAGGATTTTTCGGTATGGAAAGGCATTGGGAGTTATTTATGTTGCCGGAACAGCCACTCCATCATCAACGGATCACTGTAGGCACCCAGCCACGAAAAATGGCCGACTTCGGGATATTGGGTGAACCCCGGGTGTGCGCCGGCATGGGTGAGGGCTTCCAGCATGGCGAGGCCGTTCAGGGGATTGACGGCGGGGTCCTCTGCGCCGAGATAGATCCACATCGGAATATGGGCGATCGATGCTGCTTTTGTAGTGTCGCCGGCCCCGCAGACGGGAACCGCCGCGGCGAAAAGGTGGGGATATCGCTCGAGCGCGTCGTACGTACCATAGCCGCCCATCGACAGGCCGGTGATATAAATGCGATTAGTATCTATGGGCATCTTCGTCACGAGCTCGCGGATCAGGGCGATCAGCAGATGCATCGGCTTGCTCGGCTCCGCGTTGAGCACCATGCGCGTCCGCTCGTTGTTAGGGGTCACACTGCTCCATTGCTGGTGTTCGGGGCATTGCGGTGCGATCACGATCGCGGGGTGCGCGAGCATATTCTGGTCGGTCGCGAAATTCATCACCCCCCATTTCAATTGCGCATCGTTGTCGCTGCCGCGTTCTCCGGACCCATGAAGAAAGATCACGAGGGGGTATTTTCTCATTCGGTTTGCATCGGGAAATAACATTCGATACTGGAGCGTGTCGCCGTTCTCGATATATCTTTCGCGGCTGAAGCGCGAAGGCTGGGCTTGGGCCAGGCCGGCCGCCATGATGCATAGAATGAGAATAAGGGGTGTTTTCATGATCAAAACTTTATCGTTAGTTTTTGAGAGACGAGCGTGCCGTCTTTATAATATTCAAAGAACCACTGGTCGTTGTTTTTGAACACCATTCCATGTGAGGCTCCGTCACCCATTTCGGCCAGGAAACAATCCTGCAGGGATGTCTTCAGCAGCGTCATGACCTTTTTGGGGGTGGCATCGACCAATTGGTAGCCGTTGGCGATGGGCTGGGCGTATAAAAGCACCGGGGAGGTTTGCGAGGCCGGAGTTGCCGTGGCGGGAGCTGTTACCGGTGCGGTGGCGGGCGGTGTTCCTGCGCCGGGCGGCGGTGTGGCAGCCGGGGCTGCGGTGGCCGGGGCAGTCGTCGTGGCAGCGGCCGCTATTGTGCCGGGGGCTGCTGCAGGCTGCGGTGCCTGTGTTGCAGGGGCAGCTTGTTGGGCTACTCCGGAACTCGTGCTGTCGTATTTGTAGGGCAGCGCCTTTAGCGTAGTGAACGCATTGTTCATGGCTTCGTTGTAGGCTGTCCCAAAGTCTTTTTCCCAGCTTCGGCCTTCTTTGCCCTTGAAGATAGTATTGCCATAGCAGTCCTTTAAGGTCAGGGTAAGGTTCGTCGAAAACAGCGCCTTTCTTTGCGTGAAGTCTGCCACCAGGGCGCTGCATCTGTTAGCCGCCACCGCTTGCGGCATATCCCCGTTCATCCAATAGACAGTAAACCCTTTTTGTTCCAAAAGGGTTTTTGCGGTGCTGTTCAATTGGTATTCGTTAGTCGACGACAGAAATTCGAACTTTTGGGGCAAGAGAACATATTTGTAGTTGTTGATGGTGTTTTGCGAAAATCCGGCTGTACTAAGTACAGTAAAGATCATTAAGGCAATTATTTTTCTATAATTAATTACGGTCTGCATTGTTCTAAGGTAAAGAGATTTTTTTTATTATCTTCCCGATATGAAAAAGACGACTGCTTCGATCCTTTTGGTCTTTATCCATATAGCTATCCAAGCCCAATACCTTTCCCTGCAAAAAGGTTGGAAATTCAAAACGGGAGATTCCCCGGAATGGTCGGCGCCCGCGCTGGATGACCGGGACTGGGCGGCTACCGATGTAACCCACCCATGGGAGCGCCAGGGATATCCCAATTATGACGGGTTTGCGTGGTACCGTTTAAAAACGCCGATACCCTCCTCGCTGCGGAACGGGTCCTACTTTAAAGATTCTATCCGGCTCGACCTCGGCTACATCGATGATGGCGGCGAGGTCTATCTCAACGGCAAGCTAATCTATAAGAACTGGACATCCGGAGACATCAAAAGCGGGCTTTATGGCCCCGGAATCGTCACCATCGCTACCAACGACCCCGCCTTGGTTTGGGATCACCCCAATGTGATTGCGGTCCGCGTCTTCGACAGCGGGGGCGACGGGGGTATCTATGGGCCCGATGTTTCGTTGCGGATGGCGAGCCCGATGGACAACGTGGTGATCGATACCGACGAACCTTTTGTGCTGCACGGAAGCGATAGTCTTTCGAAAAGAGTCGTCCTACGAACGAGCGATGGCCGGTATCATTACAACGGCAAGTTGCAGATGAAGGTCGTCGATCCGGCAAGCGGGACGGTGATCTTTCGGCGGGAGCAACCGGCGGTCTTTACCGATAAGCAGCCGTTGGTAATGAACCTCGGATTTAGGGTTCCGGAAAAAAAATCTTACGACGTCTCGCTAGTTTATACCGATAGCCGATCCGGTTCGACACTGGCAGTAAAACAGGGCACGCCCTATATCCTGACGCCGCCGGTCTCGCCGAAGCCCAGGCTCAATTCAGCGGCGATCTATGGCGCACGGCCCGGCCACCCTTTTCTTTATAAGATACCTGCCACGGGTGCGGGACCCTTGACCTATGAAGCCGTTGGTCTTCCGGCCGGGCTCGCGCTGAACCGGTCTACCGGTATCATCACCGGACAGGTCGACAAGGCCGGAGACTATCATGCGCTTTTTACCGTGACCAATGCTCTTGGCCGGGCCCAAAAGGCCTTTACAATCCGCATTGGCTCCTTGATCGGGCTGACACCCGTGCTGGGCTGGAACAGCTGGAATGCCTGGGGTCTGAGTGTAGATGACAAAAAGGTAAGGGTCTCGGCCAGGGAGATGGCGGATCAGCTAAGCGCACACGGATGGGCCTATATCAATATCGACGATGGCTGGGAGGCGCCGAATCGCGGTGACGACGGGCATATCCACACCAACAACAAATTCCCGGACCTCAAGGCGACGGCCGATTATGTACACAGTCTTGGGCTGAAGTTTGGCATCTACTCCTCCCCCGGCCCCACAACCTGCGGTGGCTATCTCGGAAGCTGGCAGCATGAGCTGCAGGATGCACGGTCCTATGGTAACTGGGGTATTGACTATCTGAAATACGACCTTTGTTCTTACCGCAATCTTCCCGGTTTCGAACCGAGTCTCGACGCATTGCAAAAGCCATATATCGTGATGCGTGCCGCCCTGGATAGTGTTCCGAGGGATATCATCTTTAGTTTTTGCCAGTACGGGATGGGCGATGTGTGGACCTGGGGCGCTTCTGTGGGCGGCAATAGCTGGCGAACCACGGGAGATATCAACGACAGCTGGGAAAGCATGAGCGATATTGGGTTTAACCAGGACAAGATGGCGCCGTTCGCGGAACCAGGTCATTTCAACGACCCCGATATGCTCGTCGTAGGCCGGGTCGGCTGGGGTTCCAACCAACACGACACCCATCTTACACCGGACGAGCAATATACGCATATCAGCTTATGGTGTCTTTTGTCCTCGCCGCTGCTTATCGGCTGCGATCTTGGGCATGTAGATAATTTTACATTGAATTTACTGACCAATGATGAGGTATTGGCTATAGACCAGGATTCGCTGGGCATTTCGGCCCGTAGGATTCTGAAGACCGATAGCTTCGAGGTCTGGGAAAAAAAGCTCGCTGATGGCGGGGTCGCGGTGGGGTTGTTCAATCTTTCGGCCACGTATCAGGCTATCCCGCTTGATCGGGATCGGCTGGGGGTGGCTGGGTATACCTTTATCAGGGATCTTTGGCGGCAGAAGTTTGTGGGCCCGAAAGACCTGCTGGAGAAGATACCGCCGCATGGGGTGCGCCTGCTGAAGTTTTCGTATATTAGGTCATGAAAAAAGTAACTGGGGAAGACAATAAGATCGAATTATGGGAACCTCACGATCACGAGTAAAAAAAACGCGGCTTGTTCCTGTGGCGCCCAGTGGCCGGCGTGAGGCTGGTTCTATCGAGATGATCTTCGAGATCGTGCGGCAGATCCCGCCCGGCAGGGTGACGACGTACGGGTCGATCGCCAAGGTGCTGGACCTGCCCAATGCGCGGATGGTCGGCCATGCGATGCGCGAGGTACCCAGCAAAGGAAAGCCCGTGCCGGCGCAGCGGGTAGTGACAGCCTCGGGGAAGCTGTCGCATGATACTTCCGGCGCCCGCCGGCGGTTGTTGATAAGGGAAGGAGTAGTGTTGAAGGGGGATAAGATCGTCGATTTTGCCAGGCTTTTTTGGGACCCGGCGACTGAGCTGTAAGATCAGTAAGTTCCGCCTGCGCCAGCGCCGCCGCCCGAGCCGCCGCCGAAGTGGCCGGGCTGATCTATCGGTTGG
>JAICXX010000344.1 GCA_025934485.1 Chitinophagaceae bacterium | reverse complement strand
GACGATGGAAACGGCGGGACGACTACCGAACATGTAAACTACCTCAATATCCCCGTACTGGCTAAGTTCACGTTCCCCCCGGGCTTTTTTCTGGAAACAGGCCCCCAGCTTGGCTTCAAACTGAACGCAAAAGACAAGTTTGCAGATGGTTCAACTAAGGATGTATCTTCCTATTATAACTCGGCCGATTTCTCCTGGGTATTCGGCGGCGGATACAAAATTCCGATGGCTCCAGTGGCCATTGATCTTCGTTACAATGTCGGTGTCACCAACGTCGCCAACGACGCACAATACGGCACTGGGTATGGTCAGTACGGTGTCAGGAATGGCGTCTTTCAACTTGACCTCATGTTCACCCTGTTCAAGGCACCCGGAAGATAATTCCGTGCAGCAAAGACAATTATCTTGTACGGAGCGGCGTTAAACAGAAGCCTCTTTTGTTTTTAGAAGTTTGTATAGAATGTTGGCCGGGGCCGTTTTTGCGGCCCCGGTTTTTTTTGCACGTTGGTGCACAAAATACATACGTAGTTTTGTGGCAAACCATCTCAACTATTATGAAAAAGCTCCTTTCCATCTCCCTCCTGATCGCAACCTTTTATGGTGCTAAGGCTCAGGAACAGCAACAACAAGGCGACTTCCATTTTGGCGTTGGTCTCAACCTCGGCCTGCCCATCGGCACCTTCCACAACGTCAGCAGCTTTGGAGTAGGCGGACGTGTCATGGGTGAATACAATTTCACCGACCAGATCACCGGTGTACTCACCGCGGGGTATACCAGCTTTTTCGGCAAGACCGTCACCGTCAGCGATGGGCTCGGCGGAACCGAATCATTCAAGTATCCTTCGCTGGGGTTGATCCCCGTCGTTGTCGGTCCCCGCTTCTATCCTGTGGACCAGTTTTTCGTGGGCGCTCAGGCAGGTATCGGTTTCCTCACCGGCGGCGGCAGCAGTACCAGCGGTTTCGACTACTTTCCCCAGATCGGCTACAACGCGGATCAGTTCCAGGTCATTCTCGGCTATAACGGCGTTTCCGCCAACGGCCAAACCTACGGCAACCTGTCCCTCACCGCGTCTTCAAATTCGGTGGTGGCAGCCAGTAATCGTCTTCCTTATAAAAGCACAAAAGACCCGTCGCCAGAGGTGACGACTTCTTTTTTTGTCCTATTTTTATAAAAATTTTCTTCTTGAAGATCATCTTGAACGACCAACAGCTACGGATCACCATACAACGCCTGGCCAACCAATTGCTCGAAAACCACCTCGAGCTGGAAAACACCGTACTCATCGGCATCCAGCCGCGGGGCATCTATTTCTCCGACCGCATCGTTCAGCAACTCCGGACGCTCGTCGCCCCGGCCTCCATCCGTTACGGAAAACTGGACATCACCTTCTATCGCGACGATGTCCGCACCGGTCTTCATGAGCTCAACAAAACCGATATTCCCTTTTCCATCGAGAACAAGAATGTCATCCTCATAGACGATGTCCTCTGGACAGGCCGTACCATCCGGGCCGCCCTGGACGCCTTGCTGGATTTCGGCCGTCCCGCCAAGGTCGAGCTCTGCGTCCTCATCGACCGCCGCTTCAGCCGCCAGCTGCCCATCCAGGCCGACTATGTGGGCCGGCCGATCGATTCCATGCTGACCCAAAAAGTAAAGGTCTTCTGGCAGGAAAAAGATGGAAAGGACGAAGTGGCTTTGCTGAATAGCTAGCTTGGAAATCAAAAAAAAACGCTAATTTTGCGTTCTAATGCAACTGAGTACCAAACATCTTCTAGGCATTAGAGATCTCCAGCCCGGCGACATTCAGCTCATTTTAGACACCGCCACCCAATTCAAAGAAGTATTACAGCGACCGATCAAGAAGGTCCCCACCCTGCGCGATGTAACCATCGTCAATCTCTTTTACGAGAATTCCACCCGCACCCGTATCTCCTTTGAGCTGGCGGAAAAACGTCTTTCGGCTGACACCATCAACTTCACCGCTTCCGGCTCCTCTGCGGCAAAAGGCGAGACCCTCCTGGACACGGTCAACAATATCCTGTCGATGAAAGTGGACATGGTCGTCATGCGGCACAGCGCCAGCGGCGCCCCGCATTTCCTGGCCAAACACATCCCCGCCGCCATCGTCAACGCCGGCGACGGCATCAACGAACACCCGACCCAGGCCCTGCTGGACGCCTTCTCCATCCGCGAAAAACTGGGCGCCCTCGCCGGGAAAAAGATCGCCATCATCGGCGACATCATGCACTCCCGCGTAGCCCTGAGCAATATCTATCTCCTTAAAAAGATGGGCGCCGAGATCACCCTCGCCGGCCCCCCTACCCTGATACCGGTTCATATCCGTGAAGCCTTCGACGTCCGGGTGGAATATAATCTGCGCAAGGCCTTGGAATGGTGCGACGTCGCCAACGTGCTGCGCATCCAGCTGGAGCGGCAGAACCAGCCGCTGTTCTCCTCCCTGCGGGAATACAGCCTGGCCTATGGCGTCAACAAACGCCTGCTCGATAGTCTTAGCAAGGAGATCGTGATCATGCACCCCGGTCCGATCAACCGTGGCGTGGAACTGGACAGTGATGCGGCCGACAGCAAGCAATCCATCATCCTCCACCAGGTAGAAAATGGGGTCGCCGTCCGCATGGCCGTACTCTACCTTCTGGCAGGCGGAACCAACAAACCTGACTCGAAAACCTAAAACCTAACCTCCGTCTTGCTTATGAAACCCATTAAGAACCGTGTAGGCTTATTTCCCGGCACATTCGACCCGATCACTATCGGTCACCAGGACATCATCAACCGCTCGCTGCCGCTGTTCGACAAACTCTTTATCGGCATCGGCCGCAACGTCAACAAAGAGCCGATGTTCTCGGTGGAACAACGCCTCGACTGGATCCGCGAGATCTATAAGAACAATCCTAAAGTCGAAGCCGTCGCCTTCGAGGGTCTCACCATCCGTTGCTGTCAGCAGGTAGGTGCCAATTTCATCCTTCGGGGTATCCGTTATGTGAATGATTTCGAATACGAGAAGGCTATCGCGGACATGAACCGAAGCCTCGACGGCGACATCGAGACCGTGTTCCTCACCTGTCTCCCGCAGTATACCTCCGTGGCCTCTACGCTGGTCCGTGATGTCCTTAAGAACGGCGGCGACGTCTCCCAGTTCCTGCCCGATGTCGTCGCGGCCTCTCTTCAACAAAAAAAACACCGCTGATGCCTATCTGGTACGACCCCGCTATCACCCCCGACCAGCTCAACCCGTTGAGCCGCGGCTCCATGGGAGAACATCTCGGCATGGAGATCATCGAGGTCGGTGAAGATTATCTCAAAGGCCGTATGCCGGTAGATCGTCGTACCCGCCAGCCCTATGGCCTGCTCCATGGCGGAGCTTCCGTAGCGCTTGCCGAAACCCTCGGCAGCGTGGCCTCGGCCTTCGTAGTAGACCGTCGCAGTTATGATTGTGTAGGTCTCGAGATCAATGCGAACCATGTCCGCGGCGTCCGCAGTGGGTTCGTGACAGGCACCGCCCGCCCCATACATCTCGGCAAGAGCACGCATGTGTGGGATATCCGCATCAACGACGAACGCGAAAAGCTCGTCTGCATCAGCCGGCTCACCGTAGCCATCATAAAAAAGATCTCGTAGCCAGGCAATGTCCGCTTAGGAACCCGCCGTCCGAATCACATCCCTGATGCTCGGAAACGTATGATGCAATACTCCGCCGAACTCGCCCGGGGCCACCCATCGCAGCTCGGTGATCTGCTCTTCCAG
>JAICXX010000191.1 GCA_025934485.1 Chitinophagaceae bacterium | reverse complement strand
TTACAATATTTATCACCGTCGGAATACGAGTTTGAGATGGAAAATTTATCTTTAACAAAAGCAGCTTAACTCGGTGTCCCGATTTCTAGGACAAGTTCAGATCCGAATGTCTATCAATTACCGACAGCTGAGTATAATTTCATCGGTGAGATAGATATAGCCGATGTGCGAGAACGAGCCAAGAAGGCAGCTACTCGCACAGGAAGGGAGTTTAGTATCCTTGTGACCAAGGCAGACGGGTCGAGGTACATCTACAATCTTCCCGTGGTAAAGAAGCAAGTGCACTAAGGTTTCAATGTGTTTTTATGTATTGCTGTCCGCGACTGTGCGGACAGCTTTTTTATGGGGATATTGCCTAATTTCATTTGAAAATCGGACGACTGACGATTGACTGGGAAAAGGCAGGGATGTTTTGATGGGGCCGAGAAGGAGGCGCTGTTCTTTTGGTCACCCAGAGTAAGGTAGAGGCGCCGGGCAGTTCAGAGGCCGAAGTTTGGTTCGTGAGGAACGGGTTGAGATAGGTGACTTTTGGACGGCGCTCGGAAATCCGTCCTTTTCATATCTACTGTGCTGAGATAATGGCTGGAGGGAAAGGGAGGATCAGCGAGGTCGAGTGTTCTTCGGGCGCCCAATAAGGTGAATGTAATGGCGGTACGAAATTGGATCATCGCTTTTAACTAGTATTTTCAGCTAAAATTTCCTTTGTGATACCCGAAGCGCTAACTCAGTTTATCGAAGCCTACGACTATGAAGATTTGGATATGTCTCTGACCAACGTTATCTTCGATACGAACGGTTTCCGGATGGATTTAGATTTGAGAACTGTGAACCAGGCTCAAGGAGACGATAGGCGGGCTGCGTGGAGGGTAGAGGCAATTGGCCACCGGGAAAATAGGATCACATTCGACTATGGCGAGAATATCCGGATCGTAAATGACCACCCGCTTCTTTGGAGATATAACGATCTGCAGGCTTCATTATACTACACAGGCCGATGTAGCGATCCAGAAAAATTGTTTTATCAGATCTATCAGGTCCATTTTAGCTTGTACCAAACTTATATTCCTGTCGAGATTTTTCTCAACATGAATGATTTTGTGCGACAGTTCCAACTCTCAGGTGGATTGGTGGCCAGGGCGCCCCAAAAGGTACTAACCCGCTACGCTCAGTGCCTCGCGGACCACGGAATCGAATGGTCGATTATCAACGAGCATCGCCCTACCTATTGGGATGGGGCTGGCCACCGCCCCGAACGAACAGATCTAAAGATTCTGCTGATCGGGCAGACGAATACTTTTGTCATTGCTGAGAATTTCAACTTTATACCCCTGTAACAGTCGTATTACTTACATCAAATAAATGGGTTTAAAGATGCTGAATATTTTCGGAAAAAAGACGGCGATCAACCAAGAACGGTTAAATAGAAAGCTGAAATTAGCGGAGAAGATTTTGGCTTATAAGATGCCAACCCGCAAGGAGGATGCCTATCTAGCTTTTATTAAAGGAATGGTCGAATTGACCAGGAAAGAAGAAAGGCTATACGACAAACATCTGGCTGAAATGAAAGAGAGGCGTAAAAATTCTGCTGATTGAAAGTGTTAAAATCTGCAAGTCGCCGACTCACGCGCATCCGTTTTAAGCCCTTTTCCCTTCCCCTCGCGGCTTATTGTTGTCGATCTTTTGTCATGCTGTCAGTCCCTTGCTGTTCATTTGATTTGCCGACTCCGGAGGCAAATCTCTTTCTTTCCGCGTGGCGTGCCACGCGGAGACATCTTGCCGGGGACGCGTGGCACGCGGTCCCCTGTGTAGCCTTCTAAAGGCTGGCAACCTGCGGCGAGGGAAGGGGGGGCTTTTAGGGCTAATCCCTGAAATCGTTGACTGAATTAATGTCACCTGCTGAGCAGCTTCCAATTGCCGCTCTTACTCGGCGCCCGCACTAATTCAAAGGCGACCTACAACCATTCTGAATAGGTGACAATTGCCATAACAGGATATTTTTGAGAACGCTTCTCGGTGGTAGGGGGGCAGCATGATTTTATCCTTCGTTGAGTGCGTAATTGGTAACTTTAATAGAGTGGTATGGAAACGGTGAAGAGTGAGCCTGTTAATGAAAAAGAGGACGAATTGCTGCGACTAGTGGCATCGTTGATTGTACAAATAATCTTAAACCAGCAAGATGAATGCGATAGGGTACACACGGATCAGTAGCAAGGATCAATCCGTTTATTCCTTGCCTTTTCAGGCGCAGCGGATACAAGAGTATTGCGTCAGGAACGACCTTTATCTCAAGGAGGTCTACGAAGATAATGGGGAATGTAGCGCTACCTTCGACCGGGCCGATTACCTGGCGTTGGAGCGGTTTCTAAAGGCACATAAGGGCGAGGTTCAGTACCTGATCGTCCTGGATCATGACCGTTTTAGCCGTATCCTGGTAGACGCCCTGCGAAAAATCGAGGAGCTTCAGACCAGGTTTGGCGTAAAAGTTCTTTCTGTAGAGGAACCGTTGAACCTCGATGTGACCGATCCAAATGTATTTCTGCATCGCACTTTTAAATATACGTTTGCCAATCATGAGCTACTGAATATTCGCCGCCGGACCGCCCGGGGGATCAGGCAGGCGATGGAATCGGGTAGGGTGGTGAATAACGCGCCGTTTGGCTATGTCAACACAAGGGACGACCAGGGCAAGCCTATATTGAAGATCGATCCGGCGAAGGCAGAGACGGTACTCAAGATTTTTGAACAATTTCTGGCCGGGGTTGACCTCACGACGTTGCGTAAAAATGCCTCTAAGATGGGATGCAAGCGAGAAGGGCACAGCAGTTTATTGCGGATGCTGGATAACTGTTTGTACGCGGGGTTGATTAGGCTGCCAGCGTATGAAGGGAAGCCAGAAAGGTATATTAAGGCCTTGCACGACCCAATTATTCCGGAATCTATGTACTGGCTAGCCCACGAGATCATAAAAGGGCGCCCAGGTAAGAAAGCGAGACCAAATGCAGATTTCCCGCTCAGGGGCATTTTACGGTGCCAGTGCGGTGCGCACATGACCGCCAGCTACAGCAAGGGCAAGAAAAAATACTATATGTACTACCAGTGCACGGCAGAACGCGGGAAAGTCTTCCGCGGCGATGTCTTACATGAGAAGATCGAGGAGATATTATGTCATCTGAGCTTTTCGGCATCTCAGGTAGAAAGGATTTATAAATATGCCAAAACGGAACTGGCGAAGGCGATGAATTTCCGGACATTGTCTTTGAAAACGAAAGAACAGGAGTTTCGGGATGTGAGCGGGAAGATTGAAAAGTTGGAGGAAAAGATGATCAACGACCAGATCGATGCCAGCACTTATAAGGTATGGTTTTCAAAATTGAGCGCGCAACGGGGAGCATTAGAGAACGAGATCATTGGCCTGAAAAAAGCGGATAAGCACGTATTTGACCGGCTGGAAGAAGCGATACCCCTACTTACGAATTTGAAGCACCTCTACATAGCATGCTCACTCGAAGGTCAGCAAATGCTTTTAAAAAGGGTGTTCGAAGTTGGACTCGTGTATGACGGGCATGTAGTTCGAACACCTTCCATCAATCCGGCGTTGGTCGATAACTATTTCAGGATGAAAGAAAAAGGGCTGCTCGTTGTAGAACAGCCCGATGATTTTTTGCGTAAAAGCTGGAGTTGTACCGCGTAGGGGAATCGAACCCCTCATTCCTCCGTGAAAGGGAGGCGTCTTAACCGATTGACCAACGCGGCGTTCGTATAAACCGTTTCATCGGTTTTCCGTGAAAGGAGTGCAAAGATATAGTCCTTTGAAAAACAGTCCAAATTTTTTCTAAACTCTCTGAGAAAGAGAGCACCAGATGCCAGGGTCACGCTCCGCCAATCCTATTATGCCCAACGCAAATTCACCTCAGTCAAAACCTTGGTTATAAAAAAATTAGAGCATCTTTTTAATTGATAGCCAAAAATTTATGACGCCGTAAGTACCAAAATAGTAACTTCGCTACCTCAAAAATTAAAATTCAAAATTATCGTATGAGCACAGTTAAAGTTGCCATCAACGGTTTTGGCCGCATCGGACGATTGGCTTTCCGCCAGATTCACGGACTCCAGGGGATCGATGTCGTAGCAATTAACGATTTGACTAGCCCCAAGGTATTGGCTCACCTGCTGAAATATGACAGCGCACAGGGCCGCTTCGATGAAGAAGTTAAATCCACCGAGAACTCCATCCTCGTCAACGGAAAGGAAACTAAAATATACGCACAAAAGAACCCCGCTGAAATTCCCTGGAAACAACACGACGTCGACGTCGTCCTGGAATGCACGGGCTTCTTTACCGATAAGGAAAAGGCCGAAGCGCACCTCAAAGCCGGCGCAAAACGCGTGGTCATCTCCGCCCCCGCTACCGGCGACCTCAAGACCATCGTCTTCAACGTTAACCATAGCATCCTAGACGGTTCCGAAACCATCATCAGCTGCGCCTCCTGTACGACCAACTGTCTCGCACCCATGGCACAGGTCCTCGAAGAGAAATTCGGCATCGTCAGCGGTCTCATGACGACCATCCACGCTTATACCAACGACCAGAATACCCAGGATGCCCCCCATCCTAAAGGGGATCTCCGTCGCGCCCGCGCCGCAGCCGTCAATATCGTGCCTAACAGCACCGGCGCAGCCAAGGCCATCGGTCTGGTCCTGCCCAAACTCAAAGGTAAGCTCGATGGCGGCGCTCAACGCGTTCCTGTCATCACCGGCTCCCTCACCGAACTCGTTACCGTGCTGAGTAAAAAAGTAACCCTCGAAGAGGTCAACGCCGCCATGAAAGCCGCCGCCAACGAAAGCTTTGGTTATACCGAAGACGAGATCGTCAGCAGCGACGTGGTCGGCATCACTTACGGTTCGCTTTATGACGCCACCCAGACCCGCGTCATCACCAACGGCGACACCCAGCTGGTCAAGACCGTTTCCTGGTACGACAACGAGATGAGCTATGTAAGCCAACTCGTTCGCAGCCTGAACTACTTCGCCAAAATGATCTCCAAATAAGCGCTCCAGAGAAAAGCCCGGCCCAACTTTTGAGGCCGGGTTTTTTTATTCATCCGGCCATCGCGGCTAACCACCGCCAGGGACGGTTAACCATCCGCCAACCCGGCGGCCACACGTCAAACGATTATTATATGAGCCAATTCAGCCAGCACAGCTTTGCAAATGAAAAAGCCCTCATCCGGGTGGATTTCAACGTCCCTCTAAACGACAAGTTAGCCATCACCGACGATACCCGGATGCGCGCAGCTGTTCCCACGATCAAAAAGATCCTAAAAGATGGTGGCAGCGTCATCCTGATGAGCCACCTCGGCCGGCCCAAAGACGGTCCTACCGATAAATACTCCCTAAAACACCTCGTTCCCCACCTGGAGGAACTACTGGGCACAAAGGTCGACTTTGCGAATGATTGCATCGGCCAGGAAGCCATCGACAAAGCAAAAGCGCTGAAACCCGGTCAGGTCCTGCTGCTGGAAAACCTCCGGTTCTATAAAGAAGAAGAAAAAGGCGACAAGGCATTTGCCGAAAAGCTCTCTAAGCTCGGTGACGTCTATGTCAACGACGCCTTCGGTACCGCCCACCGGGCCCACGCCTCCACTGCCGTCATCGCCAAGTTCTTCCCGAAAGAAAAAAGGATGTTCGGTCTCCTCATGGAAGACGAAGTCAGCAGCGCAGAAAAAGTATTACACCAGGCTCAAAAGCCCTTCACCGCCATCATCGGCGGCGCCAAAGTCTCCGACAAGATCCTCATCATCGAAAATCTCCTCGAACGCGCTACCGATATCATCATCGGCGGCGGGATGGCCTACACATTTGTAAAAGCCCTCGGCGGCAAGATCGGTAAATCGCTCTGCGAAGACGACCGGCTCGAAACCGCAAAAGAGCTCTGCGCCAAAGCCGAAAAGAAGGGTGTCCGCATCCATCTGCCCAGCGACTCCATCATCGCCGATAAATTTGCCGCCGATGCCAACGACTCGGCCGCTCCCAGCAACAATATCCCCGATGGCTGGATGGGCCTCGACATCGGTGAGAATGCCTGCGAGCAGTTCACCAATGTGATCCATCGGTCCAAGACCATCCTCTGGAATGGTCCCATGGGCGTTTTCGAGATGGAAAAATTCCAAAGGGGAACCAAAGGCATCGCCAGGGCCGTTGCCGAAGCAACCGAAAAAGGTGCATTCTCCCTCGTGGGCGGCGGCGACTCCGTGGCAGCCGTCAACCAGTTCGGCTATGCCGATAAGGTCAGCTACGTCTCCACCGGTGGTGGCGCCATGCTCGAATATTTCGAAGGAAAAGAATTACCCGGCATCGCCGCGGTCAAGGCATAATGATCGAATCGGGCGCCGCAGGCGCCCGATTCATTTTATCTGCAACACGATCTTCCCGAACTGCCCCCCTTCCTCCATCCGCGCAAACGCCGCGGCCCCATCCAAAGGGGAGAAAACACTGTCGACCACCGGCCGCAGGCCATGCGATGACACAAAAGCCGCCATCGCCGCAAAATCGACCGGGCTTCCCATCGTTGACCCGAGGATGTTTAATTGCTTCCAAAAGATCCGTCGTATCAGCACATCGGGTGCATTCCCCAACGTCGCACCATAAAATACGACCCGTCCCCCCGGAACCGCCAGATCCAGCAGATCGTTCACGGACGAGCCCGCCGCCCCATCGATAATGACGTCGAAACCACCTGCCGCCATCGACCGCAACGCGCCAACCCACTCCGCATCTTTATAATTGACGCCACCGGCCGCACCCAAGGCCATCGCCGCAGTCAATTTAACCTCACTCCCCGAGGTGACATAAACGGAAGCCCCTACCGCCACCGCAAATTGCATGGCAAAAAGCGCTACCCCGCCGCCGACACCCGTGATCAGCACCCGCTCGCCTGGCTGGACCCGCGCCCGCACCACCACACTCCGGAATGCCGTGATCCCCGCCAGCGGCAACGCCGCCGCCTCCTCCCACGAAAGATGTACCGGCTTTTCGACAAGGTTAGCCACCGGCACCCGCACATACTCCGCCAACGTTCCGTCGGCCGGTAGCCCAAGCACCGAAAACCCCGCCGGCGATTGAAAACCTTCGGCCTCCCCCCAGCCAATGCTAGGGTCGATAATCACGGCCTTCCCAATCCATTCGCCCCCCGCAGAACCCGTCCCGGCCGCAGAACCGGCCGCCGCCGCATCCTCAGCCCCGGCCGCAGAACCAGCCCCCGGCCCAACGGCAGCGACAACGCCCGCCCCATCCGACCCCACGATAATCGGCCACCGCAACCCCGCATACTGCCCCCGCTGTATCCACACGTCCCGGTGATTCAACGCCGCAGCATGAACGCGGACGATAGCCTCGCCGGGCCCGGCCACCGGGTCGGCAACCGAAGTCCACACCGGTAGGGCATCCTTTTCAGCGATCACCAATGCTTTCATAAGAAGCCTAATATTTAAATATCTTCCCGCCCGCCATCACATTCTGCGTTTTCTCGTCGAAGGTGACCCGCTCGCCCGTGCGGTACGCCGCATTGGCCATGATCACCGCGATCGCATGATGATAGCCGGCCTCGATAGGGGCATGGGGCTGCTTCCGGCTACGCACACACTCCATCCAATTCCGCACATGCGCCGTCGTTAACGGATCACCGCCTGTGCTGGCATCGGTCGAAGCTTTCGCCGCCACCTCTTTCAACGACACATCCGGCAATTCATTCGCCTGCATCCCCATCGCACTCGCATATTTCTCCGTCAGCCCGCCCTCATGCGAAATGACATTCGTATCCAGGTTCATCGTTCCGCCATTGGAATAGTAGATCTCCTTGACATCACCCGCCGCATTGGTTTGTCTCGAAGTAAAGACCACCTGAAACCCTTTGGACATATCGTCGAGCGGGCCATAATCGAATACCACCGTCATCGTATCGGCATTGCGGCGTCCGTCCTTCCACGCATAGATACCACCGTTAGCCGAAGCGCTTCTCGGATGCGGCAGCTGTGAGAACCAATGGACGGTATCGATCTGGTGCGACATCCATTGGCCCGGCAGCCCCGAAGAATAAGGCCAGAACAGCCGGAATTCGAGATATTTCCGCGGGTCGAATGCCTCAAAAGGCCTGTTCAGCAGCCACCGCTTCCAATCCGTATCCTCCTCCTTCAGCTGCGGCACCAGCGCAGGCCGCCGCCAGCGACCCGGTTGATTGACATTCCAGGTGAGCTCGACCATCACGATCGGGCCGAACTTCCCGCTCTGAATATAATCCGCGGCAGCCCAGTAATTAGCCCCGCTCCGGCGCTGCGAGCCGATCTGCACGATCCTGCCCGAGTCCTTCACCGCCTTCAGCACGGCTCGTGCATCATCCATCGTCTCCGCCAACGGCTTCTCCGTATACGTGTCCCTGCCGGCCTTTACCGCCTCCACCGTATGCAAAGCATGCTGAAAGTCGGCCGTGGAGATCATCACCGCATCGACATCCTTGATATTATAAAGTTCGTCGTTGTTGACACAAGCCTGGATGCTATGACCGAATTTCTGCGCCAGAAAATCCTTGCCCTCCTCCCTTCGCTTTTTCCAGATATCGGAAACGGCGATGATATCGAAATTCATCTCGTCCTTGGAATGCAAAAATGCCGGAACATGTGCATCTTTATGGCGGTCGGAAAAACCTACTACGCCTACGCGTACCCGATCGTTGGCGCCGGGTATTCTTCGATAGCTGCTGGCGCTAAAACTCATGGCGCCCATATACGTGGCCATGCCGGCCATGGAACTCTGACGGATGAAGTCCCTGCGGGTTGTTGTCATATAGCAAATGTTTTAATTATGTGCCCGAAATGCGCATCGAGGAAAATAGCGCATTTCGGGCAAAGCGCTAATGTCTGTCCTTCGGACAAAGACGCTTTCGCGTCTTTAACTAAGTTAAAAGTACTAATTTACATTATTGCTCACGCAAACGCCTGTTATATGATTGATTCACCCGCCTACATTCTTCGAAAACGTTTTCGTAACCCGTTTTTCACTTTGGCGGCGTCCGTTTTGGCGCCCGTTTTCCTTAGCGCACAAGCCCTTCCGGTCAAGGTCGTGTCAGACCCCAGTCACCGAACGGCGACAATTACCATAGCAGGAAAACCCTTTACTACGTTTATTTATAGTGACACCCTCGAGAAACCCGTGTTATATCCCATCTATGCAGCCGATGGCCAACTGATCACCCGTGGTTTCCCGCTCAAGCCCCGCCCCGGCGAACCCGTCGATCATCCGCATCACGTCGGCCTCTGGTTCAATTCTGAAAATGTCAACGGCCTGGATGTCTGGAACAACTCCTATGCGATCCCCGCAGCCGAAAAAAGTCAATACGGCTGGATCCATACGGACAAGGTAAAGACCACCTCCGGGCGGGAAGGCTCACTCACCTTCGACGCCCGCTGGACAAACCAGGCCGGTACCACGCTGCTCACCGAACATACCACCTATGTCTTTCACGCCACAACCCACGAGCGGATCATCGACCGCTTCACGACCCTTACGGCACACACCGATGTGAAATTCCCGGATGCCAAAGACGGCCTGCTCGGTCTTCGCGTCACCAAAGAGCTGCAGATACCCAGCAACACCCCCGGCGAATTTGTCGATGACAAAGGTAACATAACCAAAGTGGCTGCCGGCAACACCCCCGACATCAACGGAAATTACCTCACCAGCGAAGGCCGAACGGGCAACAGCGCCTGGGCCACCCGTGGAAAATGGTGCATGCTCTATGGGAAAAAGCAAAACGACACCCTCAGCGTAGTCATCATCGATTATCCCACCAACCCCGGCTACCCTACTTACTGGCATGCCCGCGGCTATGGTCTCTTCGCCGCCAACCCCCTGGGCCAAAAGATCTTCAGCAAAGGCGCCCAAACCCTGAATTTCCACCTCGCCAAAGGAGAATCGGCCACCTTTCATTATCGCATAGTCATAGCCGCCGGTGATCATCGTCTGTCCACCGATCGGATCGAGGCACTCGCCGGCGAACCCGCCAGGCCCTAGCTAAAACGGGGCAACAAAAGATACGCACAGCGCTCAAAAACCTTAATTTTACCCCGTTAACCTAAAAATTGAAATTCATGAGTACGAAAAATTTGACGTTAATTATAGTATTGGTGGTCGTATTGCTTTTCGGGGGCTGCGCCTGTACCCGGTATAACGGGCTGGTGACCTCCGATCAGGGCGTCAAGACCGCCTGGAGTAATGTCGAAACGAACTATCAGCGGCGTACCGACCTCTATAATAGCGTCATCAAGGTCATCGAAGGTTCCGCCAACTTTGAGAAATCGACCCTCAAGGACGTCATCACCGCCCGTTCCAAAGCGACCAGCGTCACGGTAGACGTCAACGACTCGAATTCCCTGGCGGCCTACCAACGCGCACAAGGGCAGCTCCAGGGTTCGTTCAGCCGGTTAATGGCTGTCGCCGAAGCCTATCCCGATCTCAAGACCACACAACAATTCCAGAATTTCCAAACGGACATCGGTGGTACCGAGAACCGGATCAACGTAGCCCGTCGCGATTTCAACGACGCCGTAAACCAGTACAACCTTAAGGTCAAAACGTTCCCGAACAATATCTTCGCCGGTATCTTCGGCTTTCACGAGAAACCTTATTATAAATCGGACGCCGGTAGCGAAAATGCTCCCGACATCCATTTTGATATAAAATAATATGGCGATCTCCTTCCTGAAACGAAAACCCCTTTTCAACGAAGAGCAGCAAAAGCTCATCGTGACAGCCATCCAGCAGGCCGAACAATGTACCAGTGGCGAGATCCGCGTTTACGTGGAGAACCACTGCCGCTATGTCGACCCGCTGGACCGGGCCGCCGAGATCTTTGCCGGTCTGCGTATGGAAAGAACGGCTGCCCGCAATGCAGTGCTTGTCTATGTTGCCCT
>JAICXX010000308.1 GCA_025934485.1 Chitinophagaceae bacterium | reverse complement strand
AGGCGGCGGCGTCACCTGCGTGTTGCCTGCCAGCTGCGAGATCTCGTCGGTCGTCAGGACGCGGTTATACAACCGGATCTCATCGATCTTACCATTGAGGCTCTCATTATCCTGGTCCCACCAGTAACCGACATTGATGGTGGATGACGGGCAATCCAGTGCACTATGGTTCAACGGATTGGTCCTGGTACCTTGCAACGCGCCGTTTATGTAGACGTATATCGTCCCACGGTTATAAACGTTGACGATATGATACCAGACGCCAGCTTGCGGAACAAAGTTCGATGTATCTGCGACGTTCGATTGGTTGTACTGGTTAGTATTGCCGCAACCGGCAGAAGAATCGTCCGCACCGAACGAATAATTTAGATAATTGGGAACCGTTGTCCCGCTGGCAAAGGACGGGCCATAGGCATCCGAAGTGTTAACCATGCTCACAAACGACTGACGAACATAGCTGTTGGCGTTTACCATGACGTCGAAAGCAAGGCTAAAGGTCGAATCGAAGTTGATAGAGCCGTTATTCGTCACTCTGACATAAGCTCCGGAGCCATTGCTGCCCCATGCACTGTTGGCGTTGCCATTTCCATCGCTGGTCAGCCCGCCGTTGTTATTGGTTAGCCCGACGATGGCGGTTGGATTGTTGTTGCCGCTCGAGTCGGCAATGCTGCCATTGAAAGGCAGATACAACAGCAAGCCGTTCTTCAGCGTGGAGCTGGAGCCGGTGGAAGGCGGCGGCGGAATAGGAATCACGCGTTTGATACAGCCGTAAACAATGCCCATTACGAGCAACAGGCCGGTACCCAGGAGGATCTTTACAGTTTTAGTGTTCATTGGATTTAGCTTATTGTTAAGGATGGATAGGACCACAAAAGCCCCTTTCGGGGCCTTTATGATGGGAATGAATTTTATTAGTTGTTGGCGAGCGCCGAGATCTCATCGATGGTCAGCGAGCGGTTATATAGGCGGATCTCATCGATCTTACCATTCAGGCTCTCCTTATCCTTATCCCACCAGTAACCGATATTGATCGTCGCCTGAGGACAGTCCTGGGCAGAGTGGCTAAGCAGGTTGGTCTTACCACCCATCAACTGGCCGTTTACATAAACATAAATGGTTCCTTGCTGATATACGTTGACGACGTGATACCATACACCAACCTGGGGAATGAAGTTCGCTGTATCGGCAACGTTTGAAAGATTGCCTCCATTGGTGTTTCCACAGCCGGCGGTTGTGTCATCTACGCCAAAACAAAAATCCGTGGAATTCGGTACCGACAAGCCTGCTGCAAAGCCGGGTCCATCAGCATTTATCGTGTTGACGCTGCTTACAAAGCTTTGACGAACCAAATTATTGGCATTGACCATCACATTAAAGGCCAGGGAAAAAGCCGAATCGTATTGGATCGCACCATTGTTGGTAACCTGAATGTAGGAGCCTGTACCGTTGCTGCCCCATGCGCTATTGGCATTACCGTGAGCATCGGTAGTGAGGCCACCACCCGAATCTACAGTGTTGATAATCGTTGTAGTGAGATGATTACCACTCGAGTCGGCGATATTGCCATCGAAAGGCAGATACAACAACAAGCCATGCTTAAGGGTAACATTGGGGCCCGGGGGAGGGGGGATAGGAATAACATGTTTAATACAAGCCACCGCGATACCCAGCACTAAAACAAAGGAGATGAGGGCTAAGGTTTTGACAGTTTTTAAGTTCATGGGTTTATTTATTTATTAGGGACATGGACCAATGATCGGTAAAAATAATAAATGCCCCGTTTATACACAAGCTTCCCCTGAAATTCCCGTAGGAGATTTCACGGATGTGTCGATTTGGACGATAAGCGTGTCAAAAACGCCGATTTTTGTGTTTTCTGCTAGTCTTCGAGCCTGGATTCGAGGTCCAATCCATTAGCCCTGGCCGTTTCCTTGGCCAGGGGATACCCCGCATCGGCATGACGGATCACGCCCATACCCGGATCATTGCGCAGCACGCGGCTCAGCCTGGCCGCAGCTTCGGGCGTACCATCTGCCACGATGACCATGCCGGCATGGATGCTATAGCCCATGCCCACGCCGCCGCCATGATGCAGGCTGACCCAGCTGGCTCCTCCGGCCGTGTTAACCAAGGCGTTAAGGAGGGGCCAGTCCGCTACGGCATCGCTCCCGTCCAGCATGGCCTCGGTCTCGCGGTTGGGCGAGGCTACGGAGCCGGTATCCAGATGATCGCGGCCGATGACGATGGGAGCCTTGACGGCACCAGTCCTCACGAGCTCATTGAAAGCCAGCCCCGCCTTTTCCCGTTCGCCCTGCCCCAGCCAGCAGATGCGCGCAGGTAGTCCCTGAAAGGCGATCCGGGTCCTGGCCAGACCCAGCCAACGTTGGAGCGACGCATTCTGAGGAAACAAGGAGGCGATCACCTCGTCCGTCCGGGCGATGTCGGCGGGGTCGCCGCTGAGCGCAGCCCAGCGGAAGGGGCCCTTCCCTTCACCGAAGAGTGGCCGGATATAGGCGGGGACAAAACCGGGGAAATCGAAGGCGTTCGCAAGGCCCGCTTCTTTGGCCCGCGCGCGCAGGTTGTTGCCATAGTCGAAGGTGACGGCGCCTTTTTTCTGCAGCTCGAGCATGCACTCCACATGCCGGCGCATCGAGCGGTAGGCGTATTCAATATATTGCTGCGGATTGTCGCGACGAAGCGTCACGGCCTGTTCATAGGAAAGTTCGTGCGGCCAGTAGCCGATGAGCGGATCATGCGCCGAAGTCTGGTCGGTGAGCGTGTCGGGTATACATCCGCGTTCGAGCAGCCGTTCCAGCAGCTGCACCGCGTTGCAGCGCACTCCGATGGATACGGACTCTCCTTTACTCCGCGCCGCCAGCGCATAGTCGATAGCGGTATCGATATCCGTCATCTTTTTGTCGAGATATTTCGTCTCCAGCCGTTTGTCGATCCGCCATTCCTCTACCTCGGCGATAAGCGCCACGCCTTCGTTCATGGTGATCGCCAGCGGCTGCGCCCCGCCCATCCCACCCAGTCCGGCGGTGACGTTGAGCGTGCTCCGAAGGGTGCCGTTGAAATGTTTGGCGGCTACTGCCGAATAGGTCTCATAAGTACCCTGCACGATGCCCTGCGAGCCGATATAGATCCAGGAGCCTGCCGTCATCTGGCCGTACATCATCAATCCTTTTTTCTCGAGCTCGTCGAAATGTTCCCAATCCGCCCATTTAGGGACCAGCTGGGAGTTGGATAGGAGCACCCGCGGTGCGTCCGGATGGGTTTTGAGGATACCCACCGGCTTCCCGCTTTGGATTAGCAGGGTCTCATCCGTTTCCAGCACCTTCAACGCCCGGATGATCTGGTCGAGCGCCGCAAAATTGCGGGCCGCCTTTCCCCGGCCACCATAGACGATGAGGTCCTGCGGCCGTTCGGCTACTTCGGGGTCCAGGTTGTTCAGCAACATCCGCAGGGCCGCCTCCTGGACCCAGCCTTTACAGGAGAGGAGGGGTCCCGTGGGTGTCTTGTATTTGGCGGGATCGTAGCCTTGTTGGGTGACAGTGCTCATAGCTTTTCTTTTTTTACAAGTTACAGCTCAAAATCGGATTCATATCCGGCATTCAAGTGCACTCCTCTGGCTGCTGCGGCGTCGTTGCAATGCCGGACGAACGACTCGTCGCAGACGATCCGGTGCAGCTGCCGGATATCTTCTGCAAAGATGCGGTCTTCATTAGCAAAACCTACGAATCGGCGGACATAGTGATGTGCGGCTTCCAGGATATCGCTGCTTTTTAGCGGGTGCCGGAACTCGATGGCCTGGCAGGCGCTCATCAGTTCGATGGCCAGGATGTATTCCAGGTTGTCAAGCACCTGTCCCAGCTTTCGTCCGCTGATGCTGCCCATGCTCACGTGATCTTCCTGGCCCAGGCTCGTCGGGATGCTGTCCGCGCTGGCGGGGAAACAAAGCGTCTTGTTCTCCGTGACGAGCGCCGCCGTGGTATACTGGGGGATCATAAAACCGCTGTTGAGCCCCACATTGCGCATCAGCAGGAGCGGCAATCCCCATTTGCCTTCCAGCAAGAGATAACAACGGCGGTCCGAGATATTGCCGATCTCGGCCGCAGCCAGCGAAGCATAGTCGAGCGGGAGCGCAAGGGGCTGACCGTGGAAGTTACCCCCGCTGATGGCCGCTCCGTCTTCCATGACGATGGGGTTGTCGGTCACCGAGTTCAGCTCGATCTCCGTGGCCCGCCGAAGATGTAGCCAGGCATTCCGGGAGGCGCCGTGCACCTGCGGCATGCAGCGCAGGGAATAAGGGTCTTGTACCCGGCCGCAGTCCACATGGCTTTGCATGATGGCACTATCGTTAAGCAATAAACGCAGTCGCTGAGCGACCAGCAGATTACCGGCAAAAGGACGCAGCCGGTGCAGCCGTTCGTCGAAAGGCGCCTTGGTGCCCGTGAGTGCTTCGAGGCTCATCGCCCCGATGATATCGGCGGCCTCCAGACAATTCTGAAGCCGCTGTACGCCTTTTACCGCAAAGGCCAGGATGAACTGGGTGCCGTTGATCAGGGCCAGCCCTTCCTTAGGGCCCAGTTGCAAAGACGCCAGCCCATATTCCTGCAGCACCTCGCGCGTTTGCTTTCGCACGCCTTTGTGGAAGACTTCACCAAGTCCGATGAGCGGCAGGCAGAGATGCGCCAGCGGCGCCAGGTCACCCGATGCTCCTACGGACCCTTTCTCGGGGACCACGGGAACGATATCCTCGTCGACATGCCAGATCAGCCGTTGCAACGTCTCCCACTGTACGCCGGAATAACCCTGCGCCAGGGCGTGGATCTTGGTGATCAGCATGATCCGGGCGATTTCGGCGGGAATGGGCTCCCCTACGCCTACGCTATGGCTTTGCAGGATCTTATGTTGCAGGATGCGGGTATCCTCTTCGGAGATCTTGGTACCCGCGAGGATGCCGAAACCGGTGTTGATGCCATAGACCGTTTTCTGT
>JAICXX010000287.1 GCA_025934485.1 Chitinophagaceae bacterium | reverse complement strand
CGGGACATAACATTGTCATGCCAGGGGCATGGCAATACCATTAAATTCATATCTTTGATTTGAAGATTAGATAAATGGGAACGGACTTCCCTCCGTTCCATAAGTCTTACTCGGGGGAAGAGGTGCGAACTCTTCCCTTTTGTATTTTGGCAAGTTAGCCGTTTAATTAGCCATTTAATTAGCCGTAACGTGTTGTGTCCATAGTAGAATTGAATCTCCTTTTATCTTGTATTGAAATGGGGTTATCATTTGTAAGAGCCTCAGGGCCTTCCCAATGTCCTCGTTCTTGAATACTCCGGATAAGGTTTCTTTTTTTAACGCCTCGTTTTCGAATACCAGGTGAACGTCATACCGGCGCTCCATCTTCTTCGCTATCTCTTCGAAGGGTTCGTCCTCGAAGGCGAGCCGGTCCTGCATCCAGGCGACTTCACCCATCTCCTGCAATGCAGGCATCTCCTTCACCGGCTTGACCTCATAGCTCATCCCGCTGGAGGCCGCCGCATCTTTCGCCGGCTGCGGCTTATCGTTAAGGGTAAATTTCTCGTCGGGTGCCAGGATGATCTGTTGATCCGGTTTCGCCTCCATCGTGACCTGCACCTTACCCGAAAGCAGGGTCGCCTCGACACGCCCTTCTCCGGGATAGGCCTGTACATTGAACTCGGTACCAAGGGCTTTTACTGCAATTCCCCCCGCATGGACGACAAACGCCCTGCCGGCATTGTGCCTGACATTAAAAAAGGCCTCGCCTTCCAGGTATACGTTATTGGTAGTTTGATCCTCGCTGTAACGCATCTTGCTCCCTGCATTGATCCAAACCAGTGAACCATCCGGAAGCGTGACCCGCCTGGGTTTGCCCGCAGCCACGGCCTCCTGCACCGGTATGGATGCAAGCGTTTCGATAGGCCGGTTCTTCGTCAGCTCGAAATAGCCTATCGTCGAGAGACCGATCAACCCGATCCAAACCGCGGCCCAGCGCAGCGCTTTACGGCTGCTCAGGTTTCGGATTAAACCGGAGGACACCGCGGTGGACTCCCCTGCAGACTGCTCATCCAGACGTCCTTCCAGTTTATCCCAGGCGTCCCTGACGACCAGCTCCTCATTATGAGCCGGCTGCTTGAGCTTCTTCGCCTGTATCGATTGCAGAATAAAAACGATCTCCCCATGGTTGGGATGCTCTTTCAACAGCTCCGCCAGCTCGGCTTGTTCCGCTTCGGACGCCTCACCACCCATTTGTTTGGCCAATAGTTCCAATATTCGGTCCAGGTTCATACCTGCATAGGAAACCTTATCGGGACAAATTCCCTAAGCGCAGTAAAAAAAAATTTTAAACATGGATCTCCTGGAGCAGGAGAGCGAGCTTTTTAAGCCCCAGCCATAGCTGATTGTCAACCGTTTTTACGGAAATGTCGAGGATGGCGGCCACCTCTTTATACGTCAACCCGTCCTCTTTGATGAGCTTGAAGATCAGCCGGCAGCGCGCCGGCAGTTGCTCGATAGCTTCGCGAACGATCCGCTGCGTTTCCTTCTGTAGCACCAGCAGCTCGGGGTCCGCCACCAGCTGAAGGTGATCCGCACTCAGTTCATCCACCGAAACGGGTACGGGCAGGGCGTTTCGCCGCAGATAATTCAAACAGGCGTTCTTTACACAGACGTATAGATAGACATTGATGTTGTCGATCCGGTGCAGCTCGGCGCGCTTCTGCCACAGGGCGAGAAAGACATCGTTCACGATCTCTTCAGCGGGCTCTTTGGTATGGACGTAGGAAAAAGCAAACTGGTAGAGTTTGAAGAATGTGCAGTGATAGAATTCCTTGAAACCCTGTTGATCACCCGCCCGGATCTTTTGTAGCAGAACATCGTTCATGGCACGCCGTTCCCAGTCAGTTTTTTAAAAAAATACAAAAACCAAATTACGGAAAAAGCTTTAATCGGCCATTTTTTAAACGCAATCGTTCCCGGAAACTACGTTCCAAGTATAGCTCACTGCCGCTCCATTCTTACCGTCACCACGTCCTGCGCCGCTACCGTGATCGGTCCCGTCACCGGTGCGAGCCGCTCTTCACCCGTGTTGCTGTAGGAGGCTGCGCCCACTGCGCCGGCCCATTTAAGTTCCGTGCTCTCCGCCTGCCCGCCCGGATTGTAGAGCGTGACCATATACGCCTTCCCGTCGAGACTCGGCCGGAGCGACAGCACCACCAGCCGCTGCGAAGAAAGCTGCAGCTTCGAGGTGACTTGAGCCGCGCCGCTCGCCGGTACGACGATCAGCGGCTGCACCATGCCGGTAGACAGCTTTGTCGAGGCTACCGCATCATAGACGCCATGCGGCTGCAAGGCGTACCGGAAGGTGATGAGACCCACCTGGTAGGCTCGATAATTCGTTTCCCAATGGTTGTTCAATGCCCAGGAATATAATTTTTGCGTCGGTTCGATGTGTTTGCGCCACACAGCGGGATTGCTTTGCCCGCCGAGCAAGGTAGCCGTGATGCCCCCTACTTCCACCAGCGGCGCATCCAGGCTTACCCAGGTGACGCCATAGTCCTTGTTAGAGACATCGGCCCAGTTGCCGACCTCCAGCCAGTTCTTACAGCTGCCGGGGATCTGGTCTTTTTCGGGTTGCATGATGGCCAGCGGAATATCCAGCCGCATCTCCCCCGCTCCAACATGAAAGGGGAAGCCGATGTTCAGACTTTCCTTACCATGGAGATTGGCCCAGGGATAATCGCCGGGATGCGGGTCGAGCTCTGCGGGCAGCTTATCGAGGATATCGGTGATCTCTACATGATCGGCCCCTTTCACGAGCCGCACCTCGCGGACAAGACTCACCACGCCCGGCGCCTGGGACTCGATGCTCAACTCCGCCAGCACCGGACCCTGTTCCTTCACGGTGATCTTCACCGGCCCGTTGCGTTGTACCTCGCTCAGCTTATTGCCTTGTAAGAAAAGATAGTCGTTCAGGCCGCCGCTGGAATCGGTGTCGACGAATTCGTTGTCGATGCCCTGGCGTTTCAGGCTGTTGATCACTCCTGTGGTTCCATCGATACCCACGTGGACGATGCCATTGTCGAGTGAATGGGTGTCTATTTTTACAGCCGCGTTGCTGCCCTCGCTTGCCGCGCCGGGCCCGATCCAAAAACGCTGTGCGGCATACGGCGCTACATTTTTTATTAAAAAGGCCAGCTCACCCGTAGACAACCGTTGCGAAGCTATGATCTGGCCGTTCGCATCCTTTACCACATCGCCTGCCGTCGAAAGCTCGCGCGGCACCAGCACGAGCCCCGTTCTCGGCCATGAATTCGTATTATAGACATCGATGGCGTTTTCGACGGCCGAACCATCGGCGGAAGCCAAGGCCCCCTGCACCAGCCCGAGCGAAAGGCTATCGGCCTGGGTCGCATAGGATTTCTTGATGATCCACTGCTCCATGGTCTTCTGGCTCAACGGCCGGGTGATGCTCACATCCGCGCCCCAGGTGTGCTCGGAATAAAGGATCACATTTTTCCAGGCATCACGATCCGAATCCGCCGGAAAAGCCGTGGCTCCCTTCATCACCCACAACGCTTCGGCCTGGCTCATCCGCGAGCTGGTAGCCCTGTTCTCCGCCGTCTCGAATGCCGACGAAGCGGCCCCGTCCTCCCAATAGCCCGTCCAGTCGCCTTTTTCTTGCGGCAACTCGCTGCCATAGCGTTTTTCAAAGGCCCTGAAGGCGGTACTCGTCGAGGAGATAATGAATTTGGGCCAGGTATAGTTCGTATTCCAGTGCTTCACGAAATCACAGATCGACGGGTCCGGTACGGCGTTGTCGCCATGGCCGCTCCAGCGAATATAGGAGATATCATAGTTGAAGTTCTTATGTTTCAGCTCGGCGATGTAGTCACCGACAAATTTTTTCGTCAGCCCTTCCGGCATGCCGTGCGACAACGCATAGCCTTTGTAAGGGATCCACACCAACACCTTCTCGTTGCCGCTGGGGCTGACCCAGTAAAAAGGCTTGTCCTCCCATTGCTGCAGGATATCCCCGATGCGGTCGAAATAGTTCGGCGCCGCGCTGAAGTATTTGATACCGGCCTGCGCCATCGCCGTCACCGTGCCCCAGGTATAGCCCGGCACATCGCTGATCATCGCCGCATCGACAGTCGTATCGGCCAAGGCCGCCACCTCCCGGCTCCGATGGAAAAGCTGTAACAGCTCCTCGGGCCGGCAAAGCCCCGTGAGCGTATTGACATACATCCCGTTCAGGGCCACCCCGCCATCCTTCACCGCCGCAATGAACCGCTGTTGCTGCTGTGCATTCATCCGGTGCAGAAAGAGATCGGCGGCATAAACGCCCTCGAGATTCCACACAAAACGGGCGCCCGCAGGATAGTCCCTGGTCCTTTCCGCATAATCGATCCCTTTGAGCAGGTTGTTCATCTGTTTCCGCTCCACATTGGTCTGGATCTCCGTATACCCGATATCGTTGTGGCTATGCGGCAGGATATAGATGGTCATCTTCCGCACCGGCTGGAGATCGACTTTCCCGGAGGCGACAACGGCGCCGCCGCTTTTCACGGTATAGGCCACCGTCGCCGGCTTCTTCACCTCGGGCGCCAGCACCTCAATGTCCCGGCTTCCGCTGCCTACACCTATCACCAGGTCGGGCGCACCCTTGACCTGTACCGTCACGGGAAGCGAATCACCCGCATTCTCCAGCGAGAGCTGAATAGATTGATACCTCCGGCCATCCTGTTCACTGAGAAAGGGCAATCCTTTGGCGTCTTTGACGGTTACGCGTGGTCCCTGCGCCTGGGCCGCGAGGAACGAGACAGAACAAAACAGATAGATGAATGATCTTTTATTCACAGTCATAACTGATTTTTCAATGGTGTTCATGATTACTTCGTAATTCATATAATCAAGACTTAAAAGCTTCCTTTTTTGATATCGATGCTATAGGTGAATTTATCGCTGCGGTAATAGCCGGTATTGTATTCCACCGGCCTGTCACCCACATCATAGACAAACCGCTCGCGGAACAACACGGGCGCCCGCGGGTCCGTTTTTAGTTTTTTGCTGCTGGTCCCTGCCTCGCGTGCGCTGATATTCTCGCTGCTCCGCGAGACCACGACCCCATATTTCTCCTCGAGCATCGTATACAACGGCCGGTTGAAATCGTCCGTCTCCGCTACGCCGATCCGCGGGTGGAACCAACTCTCGAAATAGACTATAGGCTCACCCGAGGCTTCTCCCTTGAGCTTGGAAAGCTTCAGCACCTTCTTATCCGCGCCCAGATGAAAAAAATTTCGCACGGCATCATTGGGTTTCACCCATTCCACTTTAAGGAGCAGATTGATCACCACAATACCCTTCTCCTTCATCTCCTGGGTAAAGCTATACCAGTGATCCAGCCCCGTCTGCAGGGTTTTCTTTTCCGCCACCCGCGTCCCCACCCCCTTCTTGCGGACGATCAGGCCTTCGATCTCCAGCTTGTTAGTGGCTTGACGGATGGTGTTGCGCGATACGCCAAGCCGGTTGGCCAGTTCCACCTCCTTAGGCAAAAAAGCGCCCTTCTTGAACTTCTCCATCGCGATGAGCTTCCGGAAATAGTCCTCGACCTGTACGTGTAGCGGTAATTTACTTTTGTGATCGATCACGATAGTTTGTTGGTATGTTCAGACATATAAAGGAAGCATTATTGCCCGGAACAGCCAAAAAAAGTTTTCAGGGCCGCCCATCGCCGCACCCGAATTTTCATTATATTGTGTCAAACTAACACTATGATCGACAGAAGGAGATTTATCCGTCTTGCCGGCGCTGGCGCCACAGCCACCGCATTCGCACCCGCCATCCGCGCCCTCGCAGCCGGTAACAGTCCGAAGGCGCACGCCATCGGGCTTCAGCTCTACACGCTCTTCCCCATCATGGACCAGGATCCCCGCGGCTATCTGAAAAAGGTCGCCGCCATCGGTTATTCCGAGAT
>JAICXX010000186.1 GCA_025934485.1 Chitinophagaceae bacterium | reverse complement strand
GGACCAGCTGCGGATCATGGACTACAACAGGCTGGTACATGACCTCAACGGCAAGACCGTAGAGGAGTTTGCCTATCATGGGCTGCAAAAGGATTTCTTTGTAGGCAAGGTGGAGCAGGCGTTCCAGCCTACGCAGCTCCATGAGTTCGGAATGTATATCGACGGCAGCTGGTACAAGCTCGTCGCCAAGGAAGGGACCTATTCCACCGACCCCATTGGCGTACT
The DNA here is from genome assembly GCA_025934485.1 of Chitinophagaceae bacterium. Taxonomy (GTDB): domain Bacteria; phylum Bacteroidota; class Bacteroidia; order Chitinophagales; family Chitinophagaceae; genus Puia. The sequence goes on along the minus strand of JAICXX010000186.1, from coordinate 11,020 downwards.
GGACGTCACCATCCTGCAAAAGAACATCCTCGACAAATTGCTGGCCATAAAAGACCCTCGTACGGACAAACGGATCGATTTCGTAGGCGGAATCCGCGGACTTGGCGAACTCGAACGCCGCGTCGACAGTGGAGAGATGAAAGCTGCATTCAGCCTTTATCCCGTGAGCCTGGAACAGTTATTCGATATAGCGGATTCCGGAGAGATCATGCCGCCGAAAAGTACCTGGTTCGAACCAAAATTGCGCGATGGGCTGCTGACGCATCTGATCTAAACATCAAAAACGCGAAACAAAAATGAACAGGCTTCTCGTAGCATTACCCCTGGCGTTGCTAATGCTTTCTGCGTCCGCACAATCGCAACCGGCCGATAACAAGACGCCGCAGGAGACTGCCCGGGCATTCACCCGGCAGGGAGACTATACCAATGCCATCATAGTACTCAACAGCGCCCTCAAAAGCGACCCCCAGAACCTGGAGCTGTTGAAAGACCTCGCGTTCAATTATTATCTCAACAGGGACTATCCCAAAAGCGAAGAGATCGCCAAACCGCTGATCGATCGCCAGGACGCCGACGTACAAACGGTTCAGCTCCTGGCCATGAGCTACAAGATCACCGGCGAGCTAAAGGAATGCGAAAAGCTTTACAAAGATGCCCTGAAACGATGGCCCCGCAGCGGTGTGCTCTATAGCGAATACGGCGAGGTCATGGGCGCCAAAGACTCCTACCTGGCGATCTCCCAATGGGAAAAAGGCATCGAGACCGACCCCAACTATTCGGGCAACTATTACAATGCCGCCCGATATTATTTCTATTACGGCGATAAATTATGGACCCTGATCTACGGTGAAATCTTCGTCAACCTGGAAAGCTATAGCAAACGTACCGCCGAGATGAAACAGCTGTTGCTGGATAGCTATAAAAAGCTCTTCGTGAATGCAGACGATCTGACGAAGAATCCTGAAATTCAAAAGAACGCTTTCATGATGGCCTGGCTGCATGTGATGCTGCCGCTGGCCCCGCTGGTGAGCAGCGGGATTACCACGGAATCCATAACAGTATTGCGCACCAGATTCATTATCAACTGGTTCAATACATATCCCGGGAATTACCCCTTCAAACTTTTCGACTACCAGCGGCAGTTGCTAAAAGATGGGATGTTCGATGCCTACAACCAATGGATCTTCGGAGCCGCTGGAAATCTGCCGGCATTCCAGGCCTGGACAAATTCCCATAGCGACGATTATAACCGCTTTATCAACTACCAAAAAGGCCGCATCTTCAAATTGCCCGAAGGGCAGTATTATCAAAACGAAGCCAAATAAATGGCCGTTCTGTAGAGCCGGCTCCGCAGGCTTGTTGGTTCCTCGTTTTTTCCCTAATTTGATCCAAACTATGACTATGACCGACCCCAAACGATTGTTCGATTGCCTGGAGCTGAACCTGGATAGAGAACATCTGCCGGACATGCTCGCCGGCAAGGAAGATGGTAAGTACCGGGCTTTCCCGACTGCCGAAGTGGCCGAAACGATCGAAAAGCTGAGCACGGGTCTGCTGAAGCTCGGTGTCTCGGGTGGGGAGCGCACCATCGAGGGGATCGAAAAGGTAGCCGTCGTAGCCAAGAACCGGCCGGAATGGATCATGCTGGATCTGGCCGTACAACGCTCCGGCGCCGTTCTCGCCCCCATTTATCCCACCATCTCCGTCAACGAGCTGGAGTTCATCCTGAATGATTCCCAGGTAAAGATCATCTTTGTCAACGATGAAGAGCTGTTCCATAAGGTCCTGAGCATTAAAGATCGCGTACCCAGCCTGCGCGACATCTTTACATTCGAACATGTCGTGGGCGCGCGGCATTGGAAAGAGCTGCTTTGCAAGCCTGCCGCGGAAGACACGGAGAAGCTGGCAAAGATCCGCCAGTCCATCGCGCCGGATGACCTGGCCACGATCATCTATACCTCCGGTACTACCGGCACACCCAAAGGGGTGATGCTTTCGCACCATAATATCCTCAGCAATGTTAAGAGCTGTCAACCTTGTCTTCCCCAGGGGAAACTACGGGTGCTGAGCTTTTTACCGCTGAACCATATCTACGAGCGGATGCTCACCTATCTTTATCTGTACAACGGATGTGCTATCTACTATGCGGAAAGCATGGACACGATCGGTGACAATCTCAAAGAGGTCAAACCGCATATGTTCGTGACCGTGCCGCGGCTGCTGGAGAAAGTATACGACCGGATCATGCACAAGGGAGCCGAGCTCACTGGGGTGAAGAAAAAGCTGTTCTTCTGGGCGCATGACCTGGCAGCCCGTTTCGAGATCAATAAATCCATGGGCGCCTGGTATAATTTTCAACTGGCGCTGGCTAATAAACTCATCTTCAGTAAATGGCGCGAGGCGCTTGGCAACAATATCGAATGTATCGCCAGCGGCGGCGCGGCATGCCAGGTGCGGCTGATCCGCATCTTTACCGCGGCAGGCATCCCCATCCTGGAGGGCTATGGCCTCACCGAGACCTCCCCAGTGATCAGCGTGAACCGGCTGCAGCTGGAAGACCGCCATTTCGGTACCGTGGGTCCGCTGATCCCCGGCATCGAGGTAAAGATCGCGGAAGACGGTGAGATCCTCGCCAAAGGTCCCAATGTGATGATGGGTTATTACAAACGTCCCGATCTTACCAGCGAGGCCATCACGGACGGATGGTTTCACACCGGTGACATCGGGGAATTCGTAGACGGGAAATATCTCAAGATCACAGATAGGAAAAAAGAACTCTTCAAGACCAGCGGAGGAAAATATGTGGCGCCGCTGGCGATCGAAAGCAAGCTCACCGAATCCCCCTATATCGAACAGATCATGGTCGTCGGCCCGGAACGCAAGTTTGTAGGTGCGCTGATCGTTCCGGCATTTCCGCGCTTAAAGGAGTGGGCGGCCCAACACAGTGTTACAGCCACAGCTAATGAAGATCTTATCCTCGATCCCAAAGTCCTCGCCTTCTACAGGGAGATCATCGACAGTTACAACAAATACTTTGGTCACACCGAGCAGGTAAAACGTTTCGAACTGCTGCCGGCCGAGTGGACGGTCGCTACAGGCGAGATGACGCCCAAACTGAGCCTTCGGCGCAGGGTGGTCGCGGAAAAATTTCACAAGGCAATCGAAAAGATCTATCACGAATGATTTCGAAAACTTACTTCCTGCTGGCGGCCATGACCTTGTGTGCGCTGACTGCCAGCAGTCAACCTATTACCGATGCTCAGGCGCTGGCAGCAGGACATGCACTCGAAACGGCTGTCAATAGCGGGACCGGCTATGCCATAGACCATTTTTTATACCCGGATAGCTTATTGGAAAGGCTAAGGCAGAAGAGCCAGTACCTGAAAGATCCGGAAGCATTGAAGGGCTTTAGTTCAACTTTTGTTCCCGCTTTAAGCAAAGGCGGCATCGGCAAACAGGTCCTGACCGTGATCCACAACGGGAATTATCGCTTGCTGCGGGAATATGATCAGGGCGGAAGAAAACATCTGCTCTTCCGGATGTTTGGCGACGGCGGTCTGTGTTATCAGGATTTTATCCTGATCCGTGTAGGCGATTCTATCGAGGCCGCGGATATCTTCAATTATTCGTCAGATGAATGGACAAGCAGCTCGATCGCCAGGATCACGGATATGTTCGGCTTAACCAGTACCCCAATGGGCGATGTGGGTATTCTGAAAAAAATGACGGAGCAGCTCAACAACGCGCAATATATGGATCTAAAGGCGACTTTCGGGGCTTTGGCTCCCCAATATAAAAAGAGTAAGTCGATCCAGATGATCTATATTTCGGCTTGTCATCACATCGATCTCGGGCTTTATGAGCAGGCCCTCGAAGACTATGCAAAGACCTTTCCCGACGCGGCCGGCTCGTATCTGATGATGCTGGATCTCTATTATCTCAGGAAGGAATACGACAAGGGACTCGAATGCCTCGATAAGCTGGATAAAGTAGTAGGCGGCGATACGCTCCTGGATTATTACCGTGCGAATTTTTATACCGCTATGAACAAAAAGGCCGAGGCTCTCAGCTGCTACGAAAATGTGTACCGCTATGACCCCACGCTAAAGGCCAACGTCCTGCGGCTCACGGCCGCTTATGCCGCCGCGGATCAAAAGGACAAGGCCAGGAAGGTGATCGCGGCATACATGCAGACCCCCGGCTACCATATCGGTGATCTCAATCCCCTATACGAACGATATCCCGATCTTAAATAGTGTCGCTTCTTTCGCCTTCCGGGAACTTCAACATCTGGAAAGGACCATTGCCGACAACCAGGAAAGCGATCAGCAACAGCAATACGACAATCGATAATAGCACTTCGGAAAAAGGCCGGTAAAAAGTGGTATTGATAAAGAGTACCGCACCCAGCAAGATCGGGATCTGGATAAGACACGCGAAACGCGTAAGTACTCCCATGATGAGCAGGATGCCGCCAAGCATGTGAGCGAAGGCCACATAGTTGCTCATCAGCATCAACGAAAAAGAGCCGAAAGACATTCTGCTTCCGAGCAGGCCGAGCATAGTCCCCATGTTCATCAGGAAATCGACTCCTTTGTAGCAAAGAAATGCGCCGAAGAGGATGCGCACTATATCGAGCCATGCGGGGTGATGCGTGTCACCCCAATGTTCTACACGTTGTACCAGGTTCATATAGCATCGTTTAAGGGATGAGTAAAAGAACTTCTTACTAAATATACAAATTTTTCGTCATTTAACGAACGGCCCGGATGCGGGTTTGCGCGGCCACTAGTTTGCCTATCAGCCGGAGACCCTCCTCCACTTCCTTGTCCCAGGGACGCGCGTAGCTGATCCGCAGACAATTGCCAAACTGGCCCTGCGCGGAAAAAAGCGCACCCGGCGCGACGGAAACATCGTGTTTCAACGCCTCCTGGTAAAGGCGGTAAGCATCCAGCTGTTTGTCCAGTTCCACCCACAGCACAAGCCCTCCCTGTGGTCTGGAGACCTTGACGCCTGCCGGAAAGTATTGCAGGATACCCTGCATATACCGCAGACATTGGGTATGCAATGCCTTCCTCAGTTTCCGGAGGTGAAAATCAAATCTGCCAATGCTTAGAAAATGAGCGATGGCCTGTTGTGTGATCGTGGTACTTGAAATATTGTGCATCATTTTGACCTGCACTACCTCCTCCATGAACCGTCCCGGCAGAGCCCAGCCGATCCGGTAGCCCGGCGCCAGCGATTTGGAAAGCGAGCTGCAATACAGTACCCAACCTTCTTTGTCAAACGATTTACATGTCCTGGGACGCGATCTTCCAAAATACAGTTCTCCATAGATATCGTCTTCGATGAGCGGGATCTGGTGCCGGGTGAGCAGCTGCACGAGCGCGCGTTTCTTTTCATCGGGCATGCAGGCGCCAAGCGGATTGCTGAAGTTGGTAACAAAAACGCAGGCCTTGATGGGAAATTTTTTGATGAGCCCCGCCAGATGATCGGGATCGATACCCGTGAGCGGATCGGCCGCCACTTCGAGCGCCTTGAGGCCCAGGACTTCGATGACCTGGAATATTCCAAAAAAGGTGGGGTTTTCGATGGCCACCGTATCACCCGGCCGGGTCACGGCTTTCAAACACATCGCCACGGCTTCCATACAACCGGCCATGACCACGACATCGGCGGCCGAATTTTTTCCACTCCAGTTGAAGGACAGTAAAGCCAGCTGCCGCCGCAGTTCGGCATTACCTTGTGCTTCTTCATAGGGCAACCCCTGCTGTGGTGTCGAGCGCAGGGCATGTACCATCGATTTGGCAAGCTTGGCGGCGGGAAGCAGTGAAGGTGGCGGCGCAGAGACCGAAAAATTTACGATATCTTCTTTGCCCAATTTGCCAAATACCGTTCGGATCATCTCCCGTACACTCACCTCGCTGGCTACCGCCTCCGGCTCCGAAATACGCGGCAGCCCCGGCATCCGGCGCATACTGAAGCGAACATAATAGCCGGACTTGGGCCGTGATTCGATAAGCCCCTTGCCTTCCAGGTGATAATAGGCCTGGAACGCCGTGCCCATGCTGATGCCATATTCTTCGCTGAGCATCCGCACCGAAGGCAGCTTGTCGCCGATCTTCAGTGTCTCGTCGCCGATGAGTTTCTCCAACCCTGTGGCTACCTGCAGATAAATGGGTTCTGCGCCCGAGAATTTCTTTTTCATAACGAGTCTATGCAATCTGATCTAGTCAAAATTACTAAAACTGCATCTGTTTTAATTGGTTCTTATTTAGGAATTTTATCCTAAAAAAATATGGAAACTGTAGCCTTACCTTATATCCCGGTGCGCCGGGCTTATGAGACCCGCTTGTACGATGTAGACTGGGACAACCTGGAGATGGGCCGTTATACTTCGGACCACATGCTTGTATGCGATTTCTCGGACGGAGGCTGGCAGCAGCTTCAGATCGTCCCCTTTGGCGCCTTTTCGCTGCTGCCTACCTCGCTGGTATTCCACTATGGCCAGGCGATCTTCGAAGGAATGAAGGCCTTCCGCACGGAGAATGACGCGATCCATCTCTTCCGTCTCGATAAACACTATGAGCGTTTTGCAAAAACGGCGGAGCGGCTTTGCATGCCCGTGTTGCCTGCCGACCTGTTTCGCGAAGGTTTGCGCAGGCTCGTAGAGCTGGAACAGAACTGGGTGCCGGGACAAACCGGCGGCGCGCTGTACATCAGGCCCTTCCAGATAGCCACTGATACAAAGCTCAGCGTGAAGGTATCGGACTCCTATAAATTTGCCGTGATCTGCTCGCCCGCCGGCGCGTATTTTGCCCGGCCGGTACGGGTAAAAGTGGAACGGGAATATACCCGGGCGGCAAGGGGTGGCACCGGGTATGCCAAATGTTCCGGAAACTATGGCGGCGCCCTTTACCCCACGGCTATGGCAAAAGCGGAGGGTTACGACCAGGTCTTATGGACCGACGGCCGCAACCACGAATACATCGAAGAATCGGGCATGATGAACGTCTTCTTCGTGATCGGCAATACCCTCGTGACGCCGCCGCTGAGTGATTCCATCCTCGACGGGGTGACGCGCGACAGCCTGCTGGTGCTCGCCGCGGCCCGTGGCATGAAGATCGAAGAGCGTCCGGTGAGCGTCAAAGAGCTGGAACACGTCCTCGAAACCGGCGGGATCAGCGAAGCGTTTGGGGCCGGAACTGCAGCGGTAGTATCGCCGATCCGGTCGATAGGCGTCGATGGCCGGGACTATGCGCTACCCATCGTAGGCGAAAAAGGGAGCGTGGCCATTACGTTGAAGGACGCCCTCGACGATATCCGCTATGGCCGGACACCCGACCGGTACGGCTGGAATTATTTCATTTGATCTTAATGTCTCCATGGCTCGGTGGTTGCGGTGATTGCCTAAATTCAAACAACAAATCAAGCAAGCCATGGAACAAAAATTGCAAGGGCAGGTTGCCATCATCACCGGTGCGTCTTCGGGCATCGGCGCGGGTTGTGCAAAAGCGCTGGCCGCAGCAGGCGTAACCGTAGTCGTCAATCATCCGGTGGAAGCCACGAAGGCGGCGGCACAGGCCGTGCTGGACGAGATCACGGCGGGCGGCGGTAAAGGGATGATCTACCAATGTGATGTGAGTAAAGAAGACGAGGTACAGCGGATGTTCGCCGACACTGTAAAACAATACGGCGTACTCGACATCCTCATCAATAACGCAGGTCTGCAGCGCGACTCGCCCTTCCAGGAGATGACGCTCGAAAAGTGGAATTTTGTCATCGGTGTCAATCTCACCGGGCAGTTCCTTTGCGCCCGCGAAGCAATACGAATCTTTTTAAAACAGGGTATCATCCAGGGCAGGTCGCGTGCGGCCGGCAAGATCATCTGCATGAGCAGCGTGCATGAAATGATCCCCTGGGCCGGGCATGCCAATTATGCGGCCAGCAAGGGCGGCATCATGATGCTCATGAAAAGCATCGCCCAGGAGTTCGCGCCTTCGAAGATCAGGATCAATGCCATCGGGCCGGGAGCTATCAAGACCCCCATTAACCATAGCGCCTGGGAAACTCCGGCCGCGGAAAAGATACTTCTCGAATTAATTCCTTATAATCGCGTAGGAGTAGTGGAGGACATCGGCTCGGTAGCCGTATGGCTGGCCAGCGATGAATCGGATTATATCACCGGTCAAACGATCTTTGTCGACGGCGGTATGACGCTATTCCCTGGTTTTAGCACAAATGGATAATTATGGAAGAAAAAGAACGGCTGAAGATTCCCGACTGGAAAAAATGGGGACCCTATCTCAGTGACCGGTCGTGGGGGACAGTACGCGAAGACTATAGCGCCGATGGCCAGGCCTGGACCTATACCACGCACGACATGGCTTATAGCAAAGCCTGGCGTTGGGGTGAGGAAGGCATCGGCGGCATCGCCGACAAACGCCAGCATCTCTGTTTTGCGCCGGCCTTCTGGAATAAAAAAGATCCGATACTCAAAGAACGGCTTTTCGGGGTCAGCGGCTTAGAGGGCAACCACGGAGAAGACGTCAAGGAGCTATACTACTATCTGGACTCCTCTCCGACGCATAGCTATATGAAGACGCTCTATAAATATCCGCAGGCGGCCTTTCCCTACGACCACCTGGTACAGGAGAACCGGCGCCGCACCCGCGAGCAGCCCGAGTACGAGCTGATAGACACGGGCATCTTCGACGAAGACAAGTATTTCGACATCTTTATCGAGTATGCCAAGGCGGGCATGGAAGACATCCTTATCCGCATAACGGTGCACAACCGGGGAAAAGAGGCCGCACCACTGCATGTTCTTCCAACCGTTTGGTTTCGGAATACCTGGAGCTGGGGGACCGACGACTACAAACCAAACATGGTGGTTTCCAACGAAGGCGACATCCTGATCGAACATCGCGAACTCGGCGAATGGAGTCTCTATGGCGAGACGGACCAGAATATCTTTTGCGACAATGATACGAACGCCCGTAGGTTTTATGGCGAGAATAAGCCCGGCTATTTCAAGGACGGCATCCAGGAATTCCTGGTCCATGGCAATGAACACGCCATCAACTATTCGCAGGGTACAAAGGCGTGTCAGAATTATGAGCGCATGATCCCGGGCGGCGGCTCGACGACCATCCGTCTGCGGCTCGCCAATACCCGATTTTATAATCCCTTTGCCGATTTCGACCAGCTCTTCGCCGACCGTATCAGGGAGACGGATGAGTTCTACGCGGATCTGCAGAAAGACATGAAAAGTGAGGACGAGAAACGGGTGCAACGCCAGGGTTTCGCCGGTATGCTGTGGAATAAGCAGTTGTACATGTATAACGTCGAAGAATGGTTGAGGGGGGATCCCGGGCAGCCGCCACCGCCGCCCGAACGCTGGAAAGGCCGGAATCATAAATGGGTGCATCTGAAGAACAGCAACATCATTTCCATGCCGGACAAATGGGAATATCCCTGGTATGCGTCATGGGATCTGGCTTTTCACTGTATGATCTTCGCGCTGATAGACGCCGACTTTGCCAAACACCAGCTGTTGCTGCTGACGCACGACTGGTATATGCATCCCAGCGGCATCCTCCCCGCCTACGAATGGTCGTTCGATGATACGAACCCGCCGGTACATGCCTGGGCGGCCTTCCGCGTTTACGAGATCGAAAAGAACGCCAACGGCGGAAAAGGCGACAGGGCCTTTCTGGAGACCGTCTTTCATAAGCTGCTGTTGAATTTCACGTGGTGGGTCAACCGGAAGGACGAAGAAGGCAACAACATCTTCGAAGGCGGATTCCTTGGAATGGATAACATCGGGCTTTTTGACCGCAGCAATACCCGGCTGCCGGATGGCGGTCAGCTCGAGCAGGCGGATGGAACGAGCTGGATGGCCGCTTTTTGTCTGAACTTGATGCGTATCGCGCTCGAGCTGGCCATGGAAAATCCGGTGTACCAGGACATGGCCAATAAATTCTTCGAACATTTTTTGACCATTGCCCAGGCCATGTCGAATATGGGAACCGGCAACCACGGGCTTTGGGATGAACAGGACGAGTTCTACTACGATACGGTGCGGATGCCCGGCGACGTGAGCATCCGGCTCAAGATCCGCAGCATGGTAGGGCTTCTGCCCTTGTTTGCCGTGGAGGTGATCGACGACGAGATAATGCATAAACTTCCGGATTTCGCCAAACGGCTGAACTGGCTTTTCGATAACCGACCGGGTATGGCGGCGCTGGTATCCCGCTGGCATGAAAAGAACCCCGATCAGAAACACCTGCTTTCCCTACTGCGCGGACATCGCATAAAACGCATCCTTTACCGGATGCTCGACGAAACGGAATTCCTGAGTCCTTATGGGGTCCGGTCGCTTTCGAAATTCCATGGGAAGCATCCGTATCAATTCAAGATCGACGGTCAGCTGCTAACCGTCCAGTATACCCCGGCGGAATCGAATATCCCGCTTTTCGGCGGCAACAGCAACTGGCGGGGACCCATTTGGTTTGCGCCGAATTTCCTGCTCATCGAAGGGCTGCAGCGTTTCCACCACTATTATGGTGATGACTTCAAGGTCGAATATCCTACGAATTCCGGGAAGTTCCTGACGCTGGAACAGATCAGCGAAGAGTTGTCGAAGCGTTTGTCGAGTGTCTTTTTGCGGGATGAAAAGGGCCGTCGTGCGGTATTTGGCAAGAACGAGAAGATGCAAAACGATCCCCATTTCAAGGATCATATCCTCTTCTACGAATACTTCGACGGGGACACCGGCAATGGCCTGGGTGCATCCCATCAAACGGGGTGGACGGGGCTGGTTTGTAAGCTGCTCATACCGCGCAAACAGGCTTAGGCGCCGCTGCTTGCTCGCGGGTGGGTGTTTTGAGCAGCGCGTGCAGGCTGGCGGTGGCTGGCTCAGATGCCCGGTATCGGTGTGCGGTTGGCTGGCTCAGACCCCGGCGAGGGCGAGCAGATTGCCGACCGCGCGGGCGGTAGCGGTGAGGTTGGCGCCGGT